>NZ_JAVYAB010000004.1:0-285000 GCF_032337075.1 Novosphingobium sp. APW14 | reverse complement strand
GGTTGTGCTGGGCCTTGTCCTCTCGTCGGGTAAGGTTGATCGCGCGGCAGAGCTTGCACGCCTGCCCGGGCTGCCTGGAGCGGCGCCGTTGCTGGCCGTGCCGCCTTCGCTGTCTGACATGGATGCCGCCCGAGCGCGCAATGCGGCGGTACCGTTCGCGAAGGGACCGGTTACCCCGGCCCCGCGGTTTGTCTTCCGTGGCTCTACGGAAGATCGTGGCCGCGCAACCCAGTGCCTGGCGCTTGCTGCCATGGCTGAAGCCGGCCCCAGCAATATCGGCCAGCGTGCCGTGATTCAGGTGATCCTCAACCGTGTGCGCCATCCGGCCTTTGCCAAGACGGTTTGCGGCGTCGTTTTCGAAGGAAGCGAACGCGCGACCGGCTGCCAGTTTACCTTCACCTGCGATGGCGCGCTGGCGCGCAGCTATTCGGATTCCGCCTGGATGCAGTCCCGTATCCGTGCCGGAGAGGCACTGGGGGGCTACGTGTTCAAGCCGGTTGGGCTTGCCACGCATTATCACACCGATTGGGTCTATCCCTATTGGAGCCCGGAATTGGATAAATTGGCCCGGGTGGAGACCCACCTGTTCTTCCGCTGGCCCGGTTATTGGGGAACCAGGCCTGCCTTCGCATCAGTCTATCGCGGCAATGAACCGGATCCGGCTGCGCTTGTGGGGGCGGCGGATGCAATCCTTCCGGGCGCCGCGCCCCTGCCGACAGCTGTGGCCGATGCACCGAAGATTGAAAGCGGCACAGTGGTGATGCGCAATACCAGCGGCAAGGCCAACTTCATCCTGCTGGCTGGTACGGCCCCTGCCGATGCGCTTGCCGCGGCGCGGGTGGTCTGCAACCAGCCGGGGACTTGCCGCGTGCTGGGGTGGGCCAATCCTGCAGCGATCCCGCAGGCCTTTCCAATCCCGCCGTCTGCGCGTGCGGCCTTGCAGTTCAGCTATAGTCGCGATCCCTCGGGCACCGAAATTGCACTCTATGGCTGCGGTCATTTCGCGGGGATCCCGCGGGAGCAATGCATCCCGCGGGCGCGTTGACGGTCAGTCGCTAAACTTGCCGCCTTCTGCCGCCAGCTTTTCCAGCAGCGGGGCCACCGGCAGATTGTGGCGCTTCAGGCCCGCGGCAATCTTGGCCAGGCCTTCGTGGTCGGCCCAGTACATGATCCCGCCGGTCCAGGCTGGCCAGCCGTAGCCATTGAGCCAGACCAGATCGATATCTCCAGCGCGTTGGGCAATGCCTTCCTCCAGGATCAGCGCGCCTTCCGACACCATCGGGTAGAGCAGGCGTTCAAAGATCTCCTGCTTGCTCACTTCGCGCTGGGCTACGCCCGACTTGCTGGCAAATTCGGCGATGATTGCCTTGACCTCATCCGAGGGGCTGCGCTGGCGGCTTTCGTCGTAATCGTAAAAGCCCTTGCCGGTCTTCTGGCCCCAGCGGCCGGCGGCGCAGAGCGCTTCGCGGATCGTGGTGACCTTGGTGGGATCGCGGTGCCAGCCGATGTCGAGGCCGGCGAGGTCGCCCATCTGGAACGGCCCCATCGGGAAGCCGAAGTCCAGCAGGACCTGGTCGATATCGTAATAGGCTGCGCCTTCCATCAGCAGGGCATTGGCCTGATCCTGCCGCTTGGAGAGCATGCGGTTGCCGATGAACCCGTGGCACACACCCGAGACAACCGGCACCTTGCCGATCTTGCTCGCCAGCTGCATCACCGTGGCCAGTTCGCTCGCGCCGGTCTTGGCGCCGCGCACCACTTCCAGCAGCTTCATGATGTTGGCGGGTGAGAAGAAGTGCATGCCCAGCACCGCCTCGGGCCGCTTGGTGGCGGCGGCGATTTCGTTGACGTCGAGGTAGCTGGTATTGCTGGCCAGGATCGCACCGGGCTTCACGATGGCGTCCAGCCGTCCGAAGACGTCCTTCTTCACCTCCATCGATTCATAGACCGCCTCGATCACCAGGTCGCAATCGGCCAGGCTATCAAAGGTCAGGCTGGGGGTGAGCCGCGCCATTGCGGCTTCAGCCACTGCCGCTTCAATCCGCCCACGCTTGACGCTGGCTTCATAATTCTTGCCCATCACCGCGACGCCGCGATCCAGCGCGGCCTGTTCGCGCTCAACGATCGTTACCGGGATGCCGGCAGTCAGGAAGTTCATGGCGATGCCGCCGCCCATCGTGCCGGCGCCGATCACGCCAACCTTGCCCACCGCAATCAGCGGGGTGTCCGCCGGCAGATCGTCAATCTTGGCGCAAAGCGACAGGGCGGCGGTGATGTGCTCCTTGGCACCGGGCAGGGCATCGGTCATGGTCTCTCTTCCTCTCTATTTCCAAACCACCTCCGTTCGTGTCGAGCGAAGTCGAGACACCGGTGCACGGCTTCTGGACTTCGCTTGAAGCGAACGGGGATGGGGCTTAGTTCACTTGCCGGTCGTAGCCCGCCCAATAGGGTGCGCGCAATTCACGGCGCAGGATCTTGCCGCTGGGATTGCGCGGCAGGGCTTCAATCGTATCGACCGACTTGGGCACCTTGAACCCGGCAAGTCGCTCGCGGGCCCAGTTGATGATGCTGTCTGCATCGATGGCATGGCCCGGCTTGGGCACGCAGATGGCCTTGACCGCTTCACCCCACTTCGCATCCGGCACACCGATCACGGCGACTTCCAGCACGTCCGGGTGGCCATAGATCCCGCTTTCAACCTCGGCCGGATAAACATTCTCGCCACCGGTGATGATCATGTCCTTGGCCCGGTCGTACATGTAGACATAGCCATCCTCGTCCATGTAGCCGACGTCCCCGGTGGCCACCCAGCCTTCGGCATCCATGGTGCTGGCGGTCGCTTCGGGTAGCTTCCAGTAGCCCAGCATATTGTTGCTGGAACGGGTGCAAATCTCTCCGATCTCGCGTGGGGGCAGCGGCCTGCCGTCGGAACCGCGGATGATCATCTCCACCCCTGGCAGGGGCTTGCCGGCTGATCGCATCCGTTCATTGCCTTCAACCGTATGGTCTTCGGGGGGTAGCACGCAGATCGTCCCGGTGGTTTCGGTCATGCCATAGTTTTGAATGAATTCGGCCCCGAACATGGCAATGCACTGGCGCAGCAGCTCAAGCGGGATGGGCGATGCGCCATACAGAATATAGCGCAGGCGGCTGAAATCGGTCTGGGCACAGTCCGGATGGTTAAGCAGCATCTGCAAGGCCGCCGGTACGATAAAGAACCGCGTTACCCCGCGATTGACCACGGCATCGAACACGCGGGTTGGTTCAAATTCGGACAGCACTATGCCGGGCTGGCCCGCCGCCAGCGCCATGACCCCAAGGCCCGTGCCGCCGATGTGGGCACAGGGCATGGCCACCAGGATCGACTCGTCTTCTTCCAGCAGCGTGTAGGGATGGGGGTTGTCGATCCCGGCCTTGCGCAGCGCGAACAGGTTGGCGTTGGACAGGACCGCGCCCTTTGGGTTGCCGGTGGTGCCAGAGGTGTAAAGCTGCAGCACGGCGTCATCACGGCCGGAAGGCGTGAATTCCGTGCGCGGGGTTTCCTGCATCAGCTTGCGCGCTTCATCGGCGGTGAAGCAGCGGGCCAGACCGGGGCGTTTGCCAAGGGTGTCAGTGCAGGCTTCGAACCCGTCCCCCAGGAACAATACCTTGGCCTCGGCATTGTCGAGGATGAAAGCCGCCTCCGGCTCGGCCAGGCGCCAGCCGATCGGGACCATCACGATCCCGGCGCGGGCGGCACCGAAAAACAGGGTGAAATAGGTGGTGGCGTTCTTGCCGAACCAGGCAATCCGATCACCCTTCTTGATTCCCATGCCAAGAAGAGCTGAAGCGATGCGGGCCGTGGCATCTTCAAGCTTGCCATAGGTGAGCGAAAGGTCGTCCCCGTCGAGCGCCATCACCCCCGGGCGATCGTTGCCCCAAAAGCGGATGAACTCATCAAAGGTGAACAGATCGATCGTCCGCTGGGCCTTGGCCAGCAGATGGTCGTAGGTAGCCTGATCCATCGCTCTCTCCCGGTTATGCGCCATGTTAACCGGGCACTTAAATTCGGCAAGAGCGAAAGGTGCGGAAGGATTAGCCGCCCGCCATCAAGCTGGCATTGCCGCCCGCGGCCGTGGTGTCGATGCAGGTTACCCGCTCGGTGGCAAAACGCTGCAGGTAGTGCGGCCCGCCCGCCTTGGGCCCCGTGCCGGAAAGCCCTTCGCCGCCAAACGGCTGGCTTTCCACTACCGCGCCAATCTGGTTGCGGTTGACATAGAAATTGCCCACCCGCGCCCTGGCTTCAACCAGCCGCCGGGTCGCGTCGATCCGGCTGTGGAGGCCCAGCGTCAGCCCATAACCGGTATCATTGATAGCCGCGATTACGGCCTCCAGTTCGTCGCCCTTGAAACGGACGACGTGCAGCACCGGGCCAAAGTTCTCGTGGTTGAGATCGGCAATGGATTCGATTTCGATGATGGTCGGGGCAACGAACGTGCCATTTGTGCAAATCTGCGGCAGTTCGCGCTGCCAGACCGTGCGGCCGGCGGCTTCCATTGCGGTGATATGCTGATCAAGCGCGGCCTTGGCATCGGCATCGATCACCGGGCCGACATCGGTCGTCGGATCCTGTGGATCGCCAATTACCAGCGCTTCGAAAGCACCCCGGATCATCTCCAGCATGGCATCGTAAACGTCGTCCTGCAGGTACAGTACCCGCAGCGCCGAACAGCGTTGGCCTGCGCTCTGGAAGGCGCTGGCAACGACGTCGCGGGTGACCTGTTCGGGCAGGGCCGAACTGTCAACGATCATCGCGTTCTGTCCGCCGGTTTCGGCTATCAGGGTGGCAATCGGCCCATCGCGCTGGGCCAGCGCGCGATTAATTGCGCGGGCTGTCTCGGTTGAGCCGGTAAAGGCTACGCCCGCCACTTCGGGGCGGGCCGTCAGCAGCGCGCCCACCGCGCCGTCGCCCGGCACCAGTTGCAGCACGTCATCGGGAATGCCCGCTTCGTGGCACAGCCGCACCGCCAGCGCCGCAATGAGCGGGGTCTGCTCGGCCGGCTTGGCAAGTACAGTATTTCCGGCGGCCAGCGCGGCAGAGGCCATGCCGATGAAGATCGCCAGCGGGAAGTTCCACGGACTGATCGTGACGAACACGCCGCGCCCATGCAGGGTCAGCCGGTTGCTCTCCCCCGTGGGGCCGGGCAATGGGCGGCCCTCGCCAAACAGGGTCCGCGCCTCGGCGGCGTAATAGCGCAGAAAATCGACTGCCTCGCGCAGCTCGAGCACGGCATCGACCAGGGTCTTCCCGGCCTCGCGCTGGCAGAGCGAGAGGAACTCGGGCGTATGCGCCTCAAACGCATCGGCAGCCCTTTCCAGCAGCGCGGCGCGCTCCGCTCCGCCCATCGCGTTCCACGCGGGCTGCGCCTTGGCGGCGCGCTGGGCGGCGAAAGCGACATCGTCGGCCGTGGCAATGCGGATCGTGCCGACGATGTGGGTACGGTCATGCGGCGAGCGAATCTCCTGGCCTTCGACAAGCTCAGGCTGAGCAGGCCTTGGCTCTTTCCCATTCCCCCCGCCTGCTCGCGCTGAGCCTGTCGAAGCGCCAGCACCGTGCTCGACCACTGCCGTCGGCTCTGCCTCCCAGCGCAGCGAAGCCAGCTCATGAAGGTGTGCCAGCAGCGGCGCGCGCAGCAGCGGGTCGGCCAGGTCTACCCCGGCGCTGTTCTCGCGGCGCGGGAACAGCTGGCCCGGCAATGGAATGGCCGGGTTGCGGCGCGGGTTGAGCGCGGCCAGCTCTGCCACCGGATCGCCAACCAGCGCATCGACCGGCACTTCGGCATCGGCCATGCGGTTGACGAAAGAGCTGTTTGCACCGTTTTCCAGCAGGCGGCGGACAAGGTAGGCCAGCAATTCCTTGTGCCCGCCGACCGGCGCATAGATCCGGACCGGAGTCCGCCGGTTGCCCGCCGCTGCTTCATACTTGGCAAGCTCGGCGTAGACATCCTCGCCCATGCCGTGGAGCCGCTGGAATTCGAACTCCGTCTCACCAGCCAGCGCCTTGATCGCGCCAACCGTATAGGCGTTGTGTGTGGCGAAGGCCGGATAAATTGCATCGGGTGCGGCCAGCAGCTTGGCCGCGCAGGCAAGATAGGAAACGTCAGTCGCGACCTTGCGGGTGAAGACCGGGTAATCGACATGGCCGCCAACCTGGCTCAGCTTGATCTCGCTGTCCCAATAGGCGCCCTTGACCAGCCGAACCATGATCCGGCGGCCGTTGCGGCGGGCTAGCTGTACGACCCAGTCGACCAAAGGCACCGCCCGCTTGGAGTAGGCTTGCAGCGCCAGACCAAAGCCCTGCCAGTTGCCAGCAAACAATGCGTCATCGCTGACCAATGCCTCGATGATATCCAGTGACAGTTCCAGCCGTTCGGCCTCTTCGGCATCGATGGTGAAGTGGATGTCGGCAGCGCGTGCTTTCAGCGCCAGCGCCTTGAGCATCGGCACCAGCGCGGCCTTGGCAGCATCGGCATGAAGGAAATCATAGCGCGGGTGGAGCGCCGAGAGCTTCACTGAAATCCCGGGCGAGCGGACGACCCCGGCACCTGCCTCTTGCGCAATCCGGTCCAGTGCCATTTCGTAGCTCTGGCGATAGCGTTCGGCATCGGCAAAGGTCATTGCCGCTTCGCCCAGCATGTCAAAACTGTGGGTCAGGTTCTGCCTGCGTTCGGGCGCGGCGCGTTCCAGCGCCTCGTCGATCGTGCGGCCGAAAACGAACTGGCCGCCCAGGATCTTCATCGCCTGCAAGGTCGCCTGGCGGATCACCGGCTCGCCCAGCCGGCCGACGGCGCGCTTCAGGACCGCGCCGAGGCCTTCCGGCTTGGCGCGCCGCTGGTCGAGCACCTGGCCGGTGAGCATCAGAGAGAAGGTTGCAGCATTGACGAAGGTTGAGCCACTTTCGCCCAGGTGCTCCGACCAGTCGATCCCGCCTAGCTTGTCATGGATCAGGGCATCGGCCGTTGCCGCATCGGGCACGCGCAGCAGTGCCTCGGCCAGACACATCAGGGCAATGCCTTCGTCAGTGCCAAGGCCATAGGTTTGCAGGAATGCGTCAAGCCCGCTGGCCTTGTGGGCCCGTGCACCTTCGACCAGCCTGGCTGCAATCTGCTTTGCCTCGCCGTGCACAGCGCTGGCCGGCGCGGCCTGGCGCAGGCGCTCGGCGATGCAGGTTTCCTCGTCCTGGCGATAGGCTTCGCGCAAGGGCTGGCGATCGATCATTGCTGGCATGAATCGCGCCTAGCACTGGTTGCGATAGAAACCAATTCCTCCTTGTCTTGCAATCGCGGGCGTTCTGAGCAAGGTATTGAAATCGATAGAATGACGGGTGGATAGAGGCTCCGTGCCAATGCGGGGGGCGATCCACGTGTATCTCGTTTTGCAACGGGTGGTGCAATGAGCAGTTCGGACCTCCCTACCATCCGCCAGGTGCTGGCGCGGGTTCACCTTCAGCTGATCGTATTTGCGGTCTTGCTGGCGGCGACGAGTGTCACATTGAGTGGCGGCTTGATGATCCACAACTATGCCCAGCGCAATCTTGATCTGATGGCCAGAACTTTGGCCTATACGATTGCGCCATCCGTAGCCTTCGGGGACCAGCGAGCTGTTGTGGATGGCATCGCCATGGTTGCAGGCGTCGGCGGGGTACAGCAGGTTGAGGTGTTGGATCGCGCGGGGCGAATTTTGGTGCGTTGGCAAAATCCCAGGCCAGCGGGGCCGGCTTGGTTGATGGGCGCGAGCAGTTGGCTGCTGTGGCCGCGATCGACGGTTGTGCCGATGGCCCAAGACGGCAATCCGATCGGTGAAGTGCGGATTACGGGCAATTCAGAGGGGCTCCTGCGCTTTGGGCTGGCGGGACTGATCATCGCCCTATCGTCGCTTGCCCTGGCAATGATTGCGGCCGGCCTTCTCGCGCGGCGATTGCAAAGTCATGTGATTGGTCCCTTGGAACATGTTGCCGAAGTGGCCCAAGCGATTCACACCCAACGATCCTACGACCAACGGGTGCAGGAAGTCGGGGTTGCCGAAATTGATCGCTTTCGGCACCACTTCAACGCCCTCATTGAAGAGTGGAAGGGGTGGCAGTCGCTGCGGCGGCGCGATGACTCTGACTGCGAACCCTAGCGCCGAAAGACTATCGGGCCCACCCGTGTTCGCCTGAATTAGCGCAATGGTACCAAGAAAGGCCGTACCCAGAGCCGCCGGGTGATAGTGGCCTTAATCCCGCTGGACACCGTTCTCGTTCGCAAGTGATTGCCAGCGCCGTCACGCGGCCTATGACGGCGGCGTGATGGGTGAATGGCAATTCTGGATCGACCGGGGCGGGACCTTTACGGATGTGGTTGCGCGCGCGCCTGATGGCCGCGTGCTGACGGCCAAGCTGTTGTCAGAGGATCCGGCGCGGGCTGAAGACGCAGCGATCGTCGCTATTCGCCAGTTGAGCGGCGTGGGCGCGGGACCGCTCCCGCCGGCTGCCGTGCGGATGGGCACAACCGTTGCCACCAATGCCTTGCTCGAACGCAAGGGTGAGCCAACGGTCCTGGCGATCACCCGCGGCTTTGGCGATGCGCTGCGAATTGGCACGCAGGAACGCCCCGAGCTGTTCGTGCGCCGCATTGTCTTGCCCGAACCACCGCATGCCCAGGTGATCGAGGTCGCTGAGCGGGTCATGGCCGATGGCACGGTGCTGGAGCCGCTCGATGAAGCAGCCGCAAGCGCCGCCTTTGCCGGGGCCGTAGCCCAGGGTTATCGCGCGATCGCGATCGTGCTGATGCATGGCTATCGCTATCCGGCGCACGAGGTGCGTTTGGCCGAACTGGCCCGCGAGGCGGGCTTCACCCAGGTTTCGGTCAGTCACGAAGTTGCGCCGCTGATCAAGCTGGTCGGGCGCGGGGATACGACCCTGGTCGATGCCTATCTATCCCCGGTGCTGCGCCGCTATGTTGACCAGTTCACCAGCGCCTTGGGCACGGGCAACCGCGCGCTGTTCATGCAGTCCAGCGGCGGTCTGGCAGACGGTGCGCGCTTTCGGGGCAAGGATGCGATCCTTTCCGGCCCGGCTGGCGGAATCGTTGGTATGGCCCGCACGGCTGAGGCAAGCGGCACGCCCAAGGTGATCGGCTTCGACATGGGCGGCACCTCAACCGATGTCAGCCACTATGCCGGACAGTTCGAGCGCGACAGCGAGGTCCGCGTCGCCAATGTCCGGATCCGCACGCCGATGCTGCGGATCCATACCGTCGCGGCGGGCGGCGGTTCGATCTGCCGGTTTGATGCCGGGCGGCTGGTCGTTGGCCCGGAAAGCGCGGGTGCCGTGCCGGGCCCCGCCTGTTATCGCAATGGCGGTCCGCTGACCGTGACCGACTGCAATGTCATGCTCGGCAAGTTGCGGCCAGAACACTTCCCGCACCTGTTTGGGGCCAATGGCAACCAGCCGATCGATACCGCGGTGGTGGCCGAAAAGTTTGCGGAAATGGCTGGCGCGATCCAGGCCGAAACCGGGCAGGTCTTGTCGCCACAAGCGTTGGCCGAGGGCTTTATCGCCATTGCTGTTGCCAACATGGCGCATGCGATCAAGCAGATCTCGGTTGCCCGCGGGCATGATGTAACCGGCTATGCGTTGTCCTGTTTCGGCGGGGCGGGTGGGCAGCATGCCTGCCTGGTGGCCGACGAGCTGGCGATCGATACCGTGCTGGTCCACCCGCTGGCCGGGGTGCTTTCAGCCTATGGCATGGGCCTCGCCAGCGAAGCGGCGGTGCGTGAGCGGACGCTTGGGCAGCCGCTGGTAGGCGGAATTGAAGCGGCGCAGGCGCTGGCTTCAGAACTTGGCGATCAGGTCCGGGGTGAGCTTGGCGAAGCCGCAGCAGCGGTCCACACCAGCCTGTTCCTGCGGCGCGAAGGTTCCGAAAACACGATTGAGCTGGCATTGGCTGGCCCGCAGCAACTGGCAGAAGCCTTTGCCGCCGCGCACCGCGCGCAGTTCGGCTATGACGGCGATGGAGCCCTGGTGATTGACCGCGTGCGCGTGGAAGCCATTGCCGCCGGCGAAGCGAGTGGCGCGCTCGATTGGCCGCTGCCAGACAGCGCTGGTCCTCCGGTTGAAACGGTCACCTGTTACCTTGCCGGGGCCGAGCACCAGGTTCCGGTTTACGACCGCACCGCGCTGCCCGCGGGGTTTGCCGCGACTGGTCCGCTGGTGGTGATCGATCGGCTGGCGACCACGGTGGTCGAACCGGGCTGGTCGCTCGCGGTCGATGCCGACGGCACCCTGCGCCTGACCCGCACCGCGCCGCGTGCCGCCGCAATCGCGAGCGGGACCGAAGCTGATCCGGTCCGGCTTGAGATCTTCAACGGCCTGTTCATGGCGATTGCCGAGGAAATGGGCTCGGCGCTGGCGCGAACGGCCATGTCGGTCAATATCCGCGAACGGCTCGATTTCTCCTGCGCGCTCTTTGATGCTGCCGGGCGGCTGGTGGCCAATGCGCCGCACATGCCCGTTCACCTTGGTTCGATGGGAGAGAGTGTTCAGGCGATCCTGCGCGAACGCGCCGGGGCCAGCGACGGTCGCGGGATCCGCCGCGGCGATGCCTATGTCCTCAACGCGCCCTATGCCGGCGGCACGCACCTGCCGGACATCACCGTGGTGATGCCGGTCTTCGTGGGTGAGGGCGAAGCGCCCGACTTCTATGTCGCAGCGCGCGGGCATCATGCCGATGTTGGCGGGATCGCCCCTGGCTCAATGCCGCCCAGCAGCCGTAATATTGGCGAGGAGGGCGTGCTGCTGGAAAATGTCCTGCTGGTCGACGAAGGCCGCTTCTGCCGGGATGAGCTGACGGCGATCCTGACCTCTGGCCCCTATCCGGCGCGCAACATCGAAGCAAACCTGGCGGACCTGGCCGCACAGGTCGCCGCCTGTGCGCGCGGCGCGGCAGGCCTGGAACGGGCCTGCGCCGAACATGGCGTGCAAGTGGTTCGGGCCTATATGGGCCACGTCCACGCCAATGCCGAGGAGGCAGTCCGCCGCCTGATCGGCCGGCTGGACGATGGCAGCTTCCGCTATGAACTGGATAATGGCGCTGCGGTCTGCGTTGCCGTCCGGGTTGACCGTGCGGCGCGGCAGGTGACCATCGACTTTGCCGGAACCAGCGATCAGCTGCCGGGCAATTTCAACGCCCCGTTCAGCGTGGTCCGGGCGGCGGTGATGTATGTTCTGCGCACCATGATCGACGATCCGATCCCGATGAACGAGGGCTGCCTGGCCCCGGTTACGATCTTGGTGCCCGAAGGGTCGATGCTGCGTCCGCGCTATCCGGCGGCGGTCGTTGCCGGCAATGTGGAAACCAGCCAGGTTGTTACCGATGCGCTGTTCGGGGCCTTCGGGGCGATGGCCGGTGCGCAGGGAACGATGAACAACCTGACCTTCGGCAACGATCGCTATCAGTATTACGAAACAATCGCAGGGGGTTCGGGCGCGGGGCCGGACTTTGATGGGACCAGCGTGGTCCAGACCCACATGACCAACAGCCGCCTGACTGATCCCGAAATACTGGAAACGCGCTTTCCGGTGCTGCTCGAGGAATTCTCAGTCCGGGCGGGTTCGGGCGGGGCCGGACGGCATCGCGGCGGCGATGGCGCGACGCGGCGGCTGCGCTTCCTGCAGCCGATGGAAGCCGGGATGCTCGCCAACCGACGCCGCGTGCCGCCGTTTGGCCTAGCGGGCGGCGCAGACGGTGCGGCGGGTGCAACCCGGGTTGAACGGATATCGGGGGCAATCGAAGTGCTCGATTCCACTGCCTCGGTGGTGATGGAACCGGGTGATGTGATGGTGGTCGAAACGCCGGGCGGGGGAGGCTACGGATGAGCGGGATGTGGGTGCTTTCGGGCATCGCGGTGATGGTCCTGGGCTTCGTGCTGCGGTTCAATCCGCTGCTCGTGGTGGTGGCCGCAGCGGCGGCTACGGGACTGGCTGCGGGACTGGATCTGCCGGCAATCGTCGCGGCCTTTGGCAAGGCGTTCAACGACACGCGTTATGTCACCGTCATCTGGATCGTCTTGCCGGTGATCGGCCTGCTCGAAGCCCACGGTCTGCAGGAGCGCGCTCGCGCGCTGATCGCCAGCCTGAAAGGCGCAACCACCGGGCGGCTACTGACCGGCTATCTGCTAATCCGTCAGCTATCGGCCGCGCTGGGGCTCACTTCGGTGGCGGGCCATGCCCAGACAGTGCGCCCGCTGGTCGCGCCGATGGCCGAGGCAGCGGCGGAGCGGCAGACGGACTTGTCGGAGGCAGAGCGTGAAGAAGCCAAGGCCATGGCCGCCGCGACGGATAACGTTGGCCTGTTCTTTGGCGAAGATATCTTCATCGCCATTGGCTCGATCCTGCTAATGGTAGGTTTCCTGGAGCAGCAGGGCATCGTCCTCTCTCCATTCCAGCTTTCAGTCTGGGCGATCCCGACAGCAATCGCTGCCTTCCTGATCCACGGCTTCCGGCTGTGGCGCCTGGATCGGCGGCTGGGTGTGCAGGAGACCGGGCAATGATCGGTCTCCCCTTCGTCTATATCCTTGCCGGGCTGGCTTTCCTGGCCTTCGCTGTGCTCTCGCTGCGCGACCGCACGAACCCTAAGCGCTGGGGCAATGGCGCCTTTTGGGGGCTGCTGGCGCTGTCGATGCTGGCGGGCGACCAACTGGGAGATGTTGCCAACGGCCTGCTGGTGCTGGCGCTGGTTGCGATTGCCGGAACCGGCCAGCTTGGCCGCGGTAGCGGCGGAATCACGGCAGAAATTCGCGCCGCCCGCGCGGCACGCTATGGTAACCGCCTGTTCCTGCTGGCGCTGGTGATCCCGGCAACGGCATTGGTGGGGACTTTCGGGTTTGAACAGCTGCCGGGCCTGGTCAATCCCAAACAGGTGACGCTGGTCAGCCTGGCGCTGGGCGCGCTGCTTGCCCTGTTGGTGGGGCTGGTCTGGCTGCGCCCGCATCCGGCGGCGCCCCTGCAGGAAGGGCGACGGCTGATGGATTCGGTGGGCTGGGCAGCGATCCTGCCGCAGATGCTGGCCAGCCTCGGCGCGGTCTTTGCGCTGTCGGGCGTGGGAGATGTGGTTGGCGGCCTGATGTCGGAGATCATCCCGGAAGGCAGCAGGATCGGCGCGATCATTGCCTTCGCGCTGGGTATGGCGCTGTTCACCATGATCATGGGCAACGCCTTTGCTGCCTTCCCGGTGATGGCTGCGGCGATCGGTGTGCCGCTGCTGGTCCGCCAGTATGGCGGCGATCCGGCGGTGGTTTGCGCAATCGGCATGCTCGCCGGTTTCTGTGGCACGCTGATGACGCCGATGGCGGCCAATTTCAACATGGTTCCTGCCGCGCTGCTTGAACTGAAAGACCGCAACGCCGTGGTCTGGGCCCAGGTTGGCACGGCGCTGCCGCTGCTGGCAGTCAACACGCTCTTTATCTGGTGGTTTGCCTTCTGATGACGCACCTGACTGCTGAACACGCCGCGCGCTTCATGGCGCTGACGCTGGGCCACCTGACCCGCGAATTTCCGCACAAGCTGGATCACGTGATGGACGGGCCCGAAGATGCCCGTACCCCGCGTGAACTGCATCCGATCTTCTTCGGCAGTTTCGATTGGCATTCTTGCCTCCACGGCTGGTGGCAGGTGCTGCGGCTGGCCCGGCACTACCCCGACCTGCCCGAGGCAGTGCGGGTCCATACGCTGGCGGACGCGATGCTGACGGCAGAGAACTTTGCCGTTGAAACCGCCTATCTTGCGCGGCCGTCCGCGCGCGGGTTCGAGCGGCCCTATGGCTGGGCCTGGGCGCTGGCGCTCCATGCAGAGATGGTGCGGCACGATCGGCCCTGGGCGCACCATGCCGATGCCTTTGCCGCCACCTTTGCCGAGCGGTTTCGGCAGTTCCTGCCGGTCCAGACCTATCCGATCCGGGTGGGCACGCACTACTCGTCGGCATTTGCGCTGACCCTGGCGCGTGACTGGGCGCCGGACCATGATCCGGCGCTCGTGGCCCTGATCGATGCCCGCGCCCGAGACTGGTTCGGCAAGGATCGCGATTGCCAGGCTTGGGAGCCGGGCGGGGATGAGTTCCTGTCCTCCGCATTGACCGAGGCCTTGCTGATGAGCCGGGTGCTGGGGAGCGATTTCAGTGCCTGGTTCGATAGCTTCCTCCCGGCCGCGGCAGAGGGCCGCCCCGCCACCCTGTTCACCCCCGCCACCGTTTCTGACCGCAGCGACGGCAAGATTGCCCATCTCGATGGCCTTAACCTCAGCCGCGCCTGGTGCTGGCGCGGGATCGCCGCTGCATTGCCCAATGGGCACCTGGCGCGCGAACCGGCACTGCTTACGGCGCAGCACCACCTTGATGCCGCTCTGCCGCACCTGGGGGACGACTATATGGGTGAGCACTGGCTGGCGACTTTTGCCCTGCTGGCGCTCGAACGGACTTAGCGCTGGCATCCCCGAGACGGGCCGCATAGGATCGCGGAAAACAGCACCGGGGGGAGTGCAATGGGGCAGTTCTGGGGATCATTTGCCGGACAGGTGACGATGGCGCTGGCGCTGCTGGCGGTGGTCGGGTTCTTCACCTGGCGCACCACCACCCGCGCCGCGCACCCCGCGCACGATGGCTCGGCAAGGGATGTCTATCTTGCCAGCGGAGGGCTCAAATGGCTCTATGTCGCAGGCGCGATCACGCTGACTAACCTTTCGACCGAGCAACTGGTGGGCATGAACGGCAACCAGATGCTGCTGCTCGCCTGGTGGGAGCTGGCGGGCTTTGTCGGGCTGATGATCCTCGGCTTTGTATTTGTGCCAGTCTATTATCGCACCGGTTGCACCACGGTGACCGAATTGCTTGAGCAGCGTTATGACGGCGGGTCGATCCGCACGCTGATTTCGGCGCTGTTCCTGATCGGCAATGTGCTGATCTACCTGCCGGCGGCGCTTTATTCGGGTTCGCTGTTTCTGAAGTCGATGTTCGGGGTCGATTGGCCGCTCTGGTACTTTGCCGCACCGATGGCCGTGATCGCGGCGATATATACCATCATGGGGGGGCTGCGCGCCGTGGCGGTGATGGACACCTATTCCGGCATCGGCGTGCTGGCGATTGCCCTGCTGGTGGTGGTGCTGGCCTGTAACGCGATCGGCTGGGACTTCTCCGGCATCCCCCACGAACGGCTGACCATGGTGGGCGATGCGGCATCGCCGATCCCGTTCCACACGCTGTTCACCGGCATGCTGTTCATCCAGATCTTCTATTGGTCGACCAACCAGAACATCACCCAGAAAGCGATGACCGCCCCCACCGTGCGCGAAGCGCAGAAGGGCGTGCTCGCTGCAGCAGCGGTGCGGATCATGATCATCCCCGCGATTGTCGTGATCCCCGGCGTGGTGGGGTACAAGCTGTTCGGCGATGTCGATGATGCCGCCTATGGCCAGGTTGTCGCGGCGGTCCTGCCGCAGTGGCTGTCGGGCGCCTTTGCGGCAATGATGGCGGCGGCAGTGATTGCCCACACCGCGGCGATCCTCAACAGCTCGGTCGCGCTCTATGCGGTGGACTTCCACACCAAGTTCGTGCGCCCGGTTACCAACCACTGGAAGCTGGCCAGCACGGTCTCGGTGCTGCTGACGATCTCCTCGATCCTGATGGTCCCGGCCTTTGAGAACGCCAAGTCGATCATCAACCTGTTGCAGCAGTTGAATGGGCTGTCTTCAATGCCGATCCTTTCGGCCTTCATCGTCGCGCTGTTGTTCCGGGGCGTGGCGGCGCGGGCAGCGATTGCCGGCGTGGTCTGGGGGGTGGCGCTCTATGGGGCTTACACCTTTGTCTGGCAGCCGGCCGGGTTGATCGGGCTGCACTACATCGATTTCATGGTGGTTACGCTGGCCACATCGGTACTCTTCGCGCTGGGCTTCAACCGGGTGGTGCTGGGCCGCACCGCTAGCTTCACCGGCTGGCACGGAGCGGCTGACGCAAAGGCCTAGTCCTCGAGCACGGTTACGCCTGCAGGCGGTAACCTGCGTTCGCCCAGCACCAGGCTCCCCTGAATTGAAGGCGGTAATTCAGTATGTTGCGCGGCATAGTTGAATGCAAAAATGCGATTGCCGGCACGGCGCAGGCGCAAACCTTCGGGCAGCGCATGGAGCGCCAGCCCGGCATCGCCCGCCGCTCGGCGTAGGACTTCGGCAGCCAGGCTGGGCTCAGGCCAAGCCGCAAGATAGCGCGTCTGGCCATGCTTCCAGCAGGCCGGAGTCCCGTCCTCCGCGCATATCTCAAGTTGACTTGAGGTTTCTAGATCCTCACGCCAGTGGGCAATTTCCCAGCCCGCACCGGGATGGATCAGGCCGGGGCGAAGGCTTTCGACGCGCACCACCTTGCCGGGGAACAATGTCTGCAGCGGACCCGGCGGCAGGCCCTCAGGAATCGCAAAGTCTGCATCGCGGCTGCCGCTGCGCGGACCGATCACGATCTGCCCGGCAAAGCGCTCCAGCTGTTCAACCAGCGCATCTGGCACAATCGGCAGGCAGGGCAGAACCACCATCGCATAGCCATCGAGTGGAGCGCCTGGCGGGATGATATCGATGCTGAGGCCCAGTCTGCGCAGCGCCGAATAACAGGCAAAGCTTGCCCATAGCGCCGATAGCCCCGCGCCCTGCGGCTGGATCTTGGTCACCCAATCGGCGTCATAGGCGAAGACCAGCGCCACCTGCCGCGGTGCTGCGCCTGCTGCACCCAGCAGGGCGATATCCCGGGCGGACTGGGCGGCCTCTGCCAGGCCGGGGGCGGGCTCGCTATCGGGCCTGAGCAGCCCTGCGTGGTGCTGCTCCTGCGCCTGGGGGAATTGCCGCCAGCGGAAATAGCT
The DNA here is from genome assembly GCF_032337075.1 of Novosphingobium sp. APW14. Classification (NCBI taxonomy): domain Bacteria; kingdom Pseudomonadati; phylum Pseudomonadota; class Alphaproteobacteria; order Sphingomonadales; family Sphingomonadaceae; genus Novosphingobium; species Novosphingobium sp. APW14. Next base: position 268,092 of record NZ_JAVYAB010000004.1, on the reverse strand, counting down.
GACCAGTTCGGCTCCATGCGCCATCGCCTCCAGCGTCCAAAGCCGGACCATGCCGGGCAGCGGTGCGGGATTGTAACGCGCCCAGTTTACCGGTCCGGGCTGCTGTTCCAGTACGGACCAACGCCCGGTTGCGGTACAGCCGCGATACAGATCGTGGTGAAAGGCGGCGATGTCCGGATGGCCCTGCCGCGCGTAAGCCAGCTTGTCAGCCTCCGCGAAGGGGAAGCTGTCAAGGAAGCCCAGTGGATACGAATCCCATCCGACCACATCCAGATCACGGGCGACGGCATGATGATCGAACTCGGTGAAGAAGCCCATGTAGTTGTGGACCACGTCGCGCCCCGGGGAGAGTTCGCGCAGGATATCCACCTGAATGCGGTTGAAGGCCACGACTTCGTCCGAGGCGAAGCGGCGGAAGGCCAGCCAATGGGCAGGGTTCGCCTCGGTCACGGTAAGATTGGGTAGGTCGATCTCGGCAAAGGAACGATATTCCATCGACCAGAAGACATTACCCCAGGCGCGGTTCAACGCATCCACGGATCCATAGCGTGCGGCCAACCATTCCCGGAAAGCCAGCCTTGCCGCGGCGGAGTAGCTCAGCACCGTGTCATGGCAGCCGTATTCGTTATCGGTCTGCCAGGCGACCACGGCCGGGTGCCGGCCATAGCGCTGCGCTACGGCGCGGGTGATCCGCGCAGCCTCGGTGCGGTATCCGGCGTGACTGAAGCAGTAATGGCGCCGTGATCCGAACCCGCGCGGACGGCCCTGTTCGTCGATCGCGATCATGTCGGGCATGGTGTCGATCAGCCACTTCGGCGGCGTGGCGGTTGGCGTGCCCAGGATTACCTCAAGCCCGGCTGCGTGCAGCGTGTCGATTGCACGATCAAGCCAGCCCCAATCCATTCGGCCAGATTCGGGTTCGATCCGGCTCCAGGCAAATTCACCGATCCGGACCTGCTTGAGGCCGTTGGCGGCCATGCGTCTGGCATCTTCTGCCCAGCAGCTTTCGGGCCAGTGTTCGGGATAGTAGCAGGTGCCGAGCTTCATCGCCTTGGGCTAGCCAAACGCGCGGGGCGCGACAAGCGGGACCGTCCGGCTAGGCGTACGAGCAATCAGTAAAAACCCGCAAGCAGCCAAGTAGCTGCGGATTATCGTCAATAAAATGTTGCGCGGCGGCAAATTCGATTCAATTATGCGCTCCTCAACAAGGGGGAGTTCCCAAATGCGCAAGACCACTGTTGCCCTGGCCGCTTTCATGGCCCTCGGCCTCGCCGCTTGCGGCGCCAAGGAAGAAGCTGCTGCTGACGCAACTGCGACTGAAGCTGCTGCGACCGAAGCTGCTGCTACTGAAGCTGCTGCCACCGACGCTGCGACCGAAGCTGCTGCCACTGAGGCCGCTGCTACTGAAGCTGCTCCGGCCTCGGAAGCTGCCAAGTAAGTCAACGCTGCAAAGCGTTGAAGGATTTAGGCCCGCCGGTTTCGGCGGGCCTTTTTCTTTGCCTTGCCATGGGCTCGGCACGAACTGCCCTGTGTCCGGCTGTGCCGAGTCCTTTGGGAAAGTGCCGAGTCCTTTGGGAAAGTGCCGAGTCCTTTGGGAAAGTGTACGTCGCCCGACGCGGGCCATACGTATCAGCGGCCTTGCGAGGCTACTGTAAGCCGTAAAAACTTTCGATCGGGCGGAACTATTCCGGGGTAAACGGAGTTTCTCCTTTCGCCGGCCCGATTGACCCCCTTCCCGCCATGGGCCGGCACCTGCCTGTGCCCTCCGCTGTTCCCTCCAGCAGTGGGGGGCACATTACAGTGGCAGGTCCTGCCGATTATCATGATGTTGCTATTGCTGGGATCCGGACTGGTCTGGTGCTGTGATGCGGAATAAGCGCATTTCCATCGCAGAACAGACATCACAAGCGGTTCCGGAACCCAGCGCATAGACCACTTCCAGCAGCCCTTTACACCGAGTAGGCTGCTGGAAGTGGTGCCATAAAGTGCTGATAATTGTGCTTAGGCCGCCTGAAGCCCCGGTTGGGTCTCGTGATGAACCAGCAGGGCCTGCCAGATTGTTGCAGTGACCACTTCGGGCTCGAAAGGCTTGGTGATGAGATAGGTTGGCTCCGGGCGCTCGCCGGTTAGCAAGCGTTGCGGAAAAGCCGTGATGAAGATCACCGGTACCGAGAAGTTTTCAAGAATACCTTTCACCGCATCAATGCCGCTTGAGCCGTCAGCCAGGCTGATGTCGGCCAGGATCAGCGAGGGCAGAGCTTCGCGCGCCAAGCTTATCGCTTCATCGCGCGTGCGGGCAACGCCGGCTACCGTGTTGCCAAGCCCCTCGACGATTTTCCGCAGGTGCATGGCGATTATCGCCTCATCCTCGATGATCATCACCGAAGCATGCAACTGCGCTTCCAACTGCTGTCGCGCCAAGGCGATCGTGGCGCGGACCTGATCTTGCGTCGTTTTAAGGATTTCTGCAGTTTGGGCGCAGGAAAAACCTTCGACCATTGTGAGCAGCAGGGCTTCGCGCGCACTGACCGGCAGATTTGCGATAAAGCCGCCAGAACCAGAATTGCCCTGCGTGGGTTTCCAGATTTGATGAAATACCCGGAACAGGCCCAGGCGCATCATGGTCTTCTCGTCCAGCAGGTCCGGGGCGGCAATGATGGCTTCAAGCATTTCACGCACCGCTGTGTCGCCCAAGTCCTGCGATCCGGTAACAGCCCGTGCATAACGGCGCAGGTAAGGCAACTCGTTTGCAATGCACGCACGCAGCGAGACCGGCTGATCTGGCATTGGAACTCCCTTCTCGTCTCGAAAGCCCCAAACTGCATGATGATAGAAAATGTTCCGCAACGGGAACCAAGCAGCGTTCATCCGGTTTCCTTCTGCGACGGCGCGAAGGACGCCGGGCGGTTGCCGGGATCGGGTTTCGGAACCAGTTGAGGCAGACTACAGTGAGCCGGTATTCCTTTTCCACCGCCGAACAAGGCGATAGCGCACATATGCCCGAAGACGAAAACCGTAAGAAGCGGTCGGCCAGCACCGGCAGGCACGCCGAATCATCGGCTGAGGACAACCTTAAGCCCGACCTTGCGTTCGATCCGATCGAGGCGGCCTTGCGTCAACTGCATGAGAGTGTTGCGTCGGAAGCAATCCCCGATGACTTCCTGCTTCTGCTTGATCAGCTTGATGACCGGGCACCGCCTGAATGACAAGCTTTCAGCCTGAGCACCGCGATGGGGCGGAAGCAACGCTGAGCAAGGAACAGTTCAAGCGCGAGGTGATGGCCATCCTGCCGCAGCTGCGTGCCTTTGCCCGCGGGATCTGCGGCAATCGAGATCTGGCCGACGATCTTGCGCAGGAAGCCATGATGCGGGCCTGGGCATCACGTCATACCTTCAAGGTTGGGACCAACTTCAAGGCCTGGATGTTCATCATCCTGCGCAACCGTTGCTATTCGATGGCCAAAAAGAATTCGCGGTTCGTGGCGTGGGACCCTGAAGCGGCTGAACGGATCCTGGTTGCGCCATCGACCCAGCACGTGGGGCTCGACCTGATGGATGTGCAGCGCGCGCTGGAAAAGCTTCCCACCGAACAACGCGAAATGCTGATGCTGGTCGCAGCTGACATGAGTTACGAGGAAGTGGCCCAGATTGCCGGCTGTGCCATCGGCACGGTGAAAAGCCGGATCGCCCGTGGACGTGTCGCCCTGAAGCGTCTGCTGGAAGAGGGGGGTGATGGTGAAGGCCTGTCGGCGGCAAAGCCCGGCCGCAGCCTAGCGGGAGATCGATGAGGACGCTGCGGCAAGCGGGCTCGATTCGGTCCATACTGACCAAAATTCTGATCGGCGCGTTGGTTCCGATGGTGTTCCTTGGAGTCTGGCAAGGCGTACTGACTTACGATGGCTCCCAAAACTTGGTGGCGCAGCGCCTGCGGGCAAACGCATGGGGCATCGCCGAGGGCGAGCGGGATCCCTTCATCATTGCCCGTCGATCGCTGCAAATGCTGAGCCGGCTTGATCCCATCGAGCGCAATCTTTCGGGCTGCGATCAGGTACTGATCGATGCGCGGGAAGGGGCGATTGGCATAAGCAATTTCCTGCGCGCAGACCGCAATGGAGCCATTCGCTGTTCCGCGCTGCCCTATGCGCCAGGCCAGACCATCAGCGGCAATGCCTGGCCAGGGCAGTTCAAATCCCAAGATACATTCTTGCTGGGCGATCCTGCATTTGATGAGGTTTCGAAGCAGCCGACCCTTCAGCTTTACCTGCCGCTCTACGATCGCGCGGGCCGCTTCGATGGCGTGATCGGCGCCGGGATCAGCTTGGAATGGCTATCACGCTCAATTGGGCAGCGGCAGCGCGAGCGTGGCGGGGTGGCGATGCTGGTCAATCGCGATGGCAAGGTATTTTTCTTGAGCGGTCCATCTCGGTTCACGGGTCTGGCCAGAGTTCGCGATGCCCTGCAAGCGCCACAAGCCATCCAATCCGCCGATGGCAAGCAATGGACATATGCGACCGCGCCCATTTTCGATCGTGAACTGTTCGTCGCCTATGCGGAGCCGCGGGCCAACTTTGCCAATGCGGCGGTTTCGCCGATTTGGCTGATCCTGCCTCTCCCCCTGCTGGTGACAGCGCTCAGCCTGATTGGGGTGTGGTTTGCCGCCCACCGTTATCTGCTCGATTGGTTCCCGCGCCTGCACCGCCTGACCCATAGGATCGTGGAGGGGCAACTGATTGACGAGCGCCACCAATTCGCGGGAGCGCCGGCTGAGGTGACCGCTATCGCTGATCAACTGCACGCCATAGCGGGCGCGCTGGAAGGTAACCGCACAGCCTTGCAAGCCTCGCTCGAAATGCAAAAGTCGCTCACGCGTGAGCTTAACCACCGGGTCCGCAATAACATCCAGATCATTGTCAGCTTGCTGACCATGCAGGCCGAACGGGTTCCGCAAGGCTGGATGCGGGAATTGTTGGATCAGGCAAGGGCAAGGGTCTCTGCAATCGGTCTGGTGCAGAGGTTCGCCCATGATCAGCATCAGGACGGCCCAAGCAAAGTGGCGGCATCGGAATTGCTGGCTGATCTATGTGCACAGGTCCGGGCGGCAAACCGCGATGGTCCCGAGCTGGATTTCCAGGTTGAGGCGGATGCCACCTGCAAGCTCCGCTTCGACCATGCGGTGCCGCTGATGCTTTTTGCACTTGAGGTGATATCCGATGCCGCATCGCACGGCGCGCGTCAGATTGCGGTGCGGCTGATGTCTGAGGACAGGGGGTGCCGACTGGAGATCAGCGGCAGCAACGGAGCCGCTCCTCCCAACAGAGACTTCGAGCTTCTCGGTGCACTGGCAGAGCAGGTCTCGGGCCATTTCGGAACCGAGGCGCGCGGCGCGCAGGGCCTCGTCTGGCTTGAGTTTCCCGGGGACTGAATGAAGCGCCCCCGCCGAGCGCAAGAAACCGACGGGGGCTGCAACTGGATTGGATCAGGGGGTTTTGGTTGCCGTCGACGTGGCACTGCGATCACGCACGGCGTCAGCCTTGTTCTCAAGGGTGTCTGCCTTGCGCTCGGCTTTGTCGCGCACGGACTGGGCCCTCTCTTCTGCAAGCTGCTCGGCTGTCGCAGCTTCGCTATTGAGGCGGTTATCCACCTTGTCGGCGCGGTCTTCCATCGTGTCCGCCGTGGCATCGGCGCTGGCTCTGACCTGATCGGCCTGATCTTCCAGCGCATCAGCGCGTTCTTCTGTCTTGGTGTCGTTGCAGGCTGAGAGGCTCAGGCCGGAAACAACCAGCAACAGCAGGGCAAGATTTCGCATGGTCTGTCCTTTGGGGCGGTTAGCGTGGCGTGCCGCGGCGAACCATGTTGATGATCGCCAGAAGCACGACCGCCCCCAGCAGCGAAATCAACAGGGAACTGACGCTGATTTCGCCAGACGTGATCGGTGCGCCGCCAAGAAACGGTGACAGGATGAAACCAGCGAGAAGCGAGCCGACAACGCCGATGATGATGTTCATGAAGACGCCTTGCTGTGCGTCAGTGCGCATGATCATGCTGGCAATCCAGCCAATGATCCCGCCAATGACGATGACGAGGATGATGTTCATAACGATTATCTCCTTACCGGAACGGGCAAACCTCGTTGGCGGTGATGTGGTTCCTCGTGATGGCAAGATTGGCTGCGGCAGGGCGCGATCAGTCTTGCCCGCATGGCATTTGACCGCGCGGGGGTGGCGCCATGGACGGAATCGCCGGCGCCTTGCCAATTGCTGGCGGCCTCAAAATTTCAATCGATTTGGAGGGTCAGATCATGGTTTCTGGTCGGACGAGCCGATCAAAGGTTTGCGCCTCCACGCCCAAGGCCAGTGCAGCCTCGCGCAGCGTCAGATTGTTGTCTTCGGCATGGCGGGCAATAACTGCGGCGCGGTCATAGCCCAGCTCCGGTACCAGTGCGGTCACCAGCATCAATGACCTCTCAAGCAGTTCGGCGATGCGTTGACGCTGGGGTTCAAGGCCGGCCAGCGCGAACCGGGCGAAGGCGTCCATCCCGGTCGCCAGCAGGTCAATCGAGCGGAGCACGGCCGCCCCGATCATCGGCTTGAATACATTCAGCTGGAGCTGCCCCTGCATTGCTCCGGTCACGATCGCCTGGTGATTGCCGATCACCTGAGCGCAGACCATAGTCAGCATCTCGCACTGGGTTGGATTAACCTTGCCCGGCATGATCGAGCTGCCCGGCTCATTGGCCGGCAGGCGCAGTTCGCCCAACCCGCTGCGTGGGCCGCTGGCCAGCAGGCGAATATCGTTCGCCAGCTTTGTCAGCGCAACGGCAAGGGTAACCATGGCTCCTGAAAACCGCGTCAGCGGTTCCTCTCCCGCAAGCGCGGCAAAGGGATTGGGCGCCGGCCGCAGGGACAGGCCGGTATGGCTTGCCAGGGCCTGCGCCATGGCCGCTGCAAAGCCGGCTGGCGCGTTGATGCCGGTGCCGACGGCTGTGCCGCCCTGCGCGATTTCCATCAGACCGGGCTCCAGCGCGAGGGCCAGTTCCTGATGGCACTGCCGCAACTGCGCGGCGAAGGCTGAAAACTCCTGCCCCAGGCTCAGCGGGGTCGCGTCCTGCAGGTGGGTCCGTCCGATCTTGATAATGTTGCGCCATTCGCCGGACAGGGCATCGATCTGGCCAATCAGGCGTTCCAGTGTCGGCAGCAAGCGCCCGCTGGCGGCAAGCGCCGCGGCGATGTGCAGCGCGGTTGGAAAACAGTCATTTGATGATTGGTGCAGGTTGACGTGATCATTGGGGTGGACCGGCGCCTTGCCGCCGCGCTGCCCGGTCAACAGCTCGTTGGCGCGGCTGGCGATCACTTCATTGACGTTCATGTTGCTTTGGGTGCCGCTGCCGGTCTGCCAGATGGCCAGCGGGAACTGGTCACCATGGCCGCCGGCGATGATTTCGTCCGCGGCCTGGCTGATGGCCACGGCGATCGGGCCGGGCAGCTCGGCACGATTAACCTGTGCCGCAGCCTTCTTGATCATGGCCAGGGCGCGGATGACCTCGTGCGGCATCCGCTCCTGCGGGGCGAAGGCAAAGTGCAGCAGGCTTCGTTGTGTCTGCGCCCCCCAGTGCGCGTCGGCGGGGACGGCAACCGCGCCCAGCGCATCGTGTTCGGTCCGCATTGCGACATTTCCGGGTTCGATCGACCTGTCCATCGCTTGTCTCCGTGGCTGGCCCTGGCGCGGTCGGAATTGGGAGCATCAGACTGCGCGCTAATCCCGCGCCGTGCAATCCGCACGGATCAGAGGTGCAAAAGACCCGCGCACCACCGAGCCATCAGGAGGATTCTTGTGGTGCAGCGCGCAACATTCGCACCCAAAGTGGTAACCTGAATGCTGCCGCTCTGTCGTTTACCATTTTGCCCTCGCTCCGCTTGGGGAGGACAACCGTTTACCGGGATCGCCGGCAGCAATTGGGAGACGGCATCAGCCACTCCCCGGCAGGGATCCACCTGCCACCGCCGAGTGCGGCGAGCGTTTTCAATTAGTTGAAAGGGTGTGGCGCCCAAAGTCGGGTCAAATGTCAGTGGGCGCCACAACGTTTTTTCAACACGGCAACAGGATTCGTTCTATAGCAGATTATACTTATCCGAACATTCGATTGGATAAACATAAGAGTTTAAACTTATATCGTCACCACATTCGCAGCTTTTTAGCTTAAAAACTCGTCGGGATGCCGCAAGTTACTCGCGTTTTGGTATCAACTTTTGTGTTATCCGAGGGGTTGCGGCCTTAATTCGCTGCCATGGCTGAATTTAACGTATCGATCATCGATCAGGATTACACGCGTCGTGCGCGGCTGACCCATGCCTTGCTGGCAGTCGGGCGACACGTTGAGCCTTACGAAAGCTTTCGCGAATTTGCGGCTACGCGCCCGGATCGCCAGGTGCTGCTGGTCCACGACGAGCATACCCAGTTGCGCGATGTCCTGAGGTACTGCGAGGAAGAGGGGCTGCGCGTGGCGACGATCGCCTATGCGCACAACATCAACCCCCATTTCGTGGTCGATGCCGTGAAGTCAGGCGTGTTTGACTATTACGCGTGGCCAATCGATCCTGTCGGGCTCAATTCGGCAATCGATTCCTGCATTCGCTCCGCTGAGGCTCGGTGGGAGCGTAACCAGCGCACTGCCGAGGCCAAGAAGCTGGTCAATTTGCTGACAAAGCGCGAAAAGCAGGTGCTCGAATGCCTCGTCTCGGGTCTTTCGAACCGTCTGATCGCCGAACGCTTTAGCATCAGCACCCGGACGATCGAACTGCACCGTTCGCACATCATCCATAAGATGGGTGCTAGCAATTCAGCCGATGCGGTCCGCATTGCGCTGGAAGCCAAGGGTTTCGGCTGAGGCGGCCTCAGAAGGCTTGGGCAACGGCCGAGCCGTCGGCGGCTACTCGGTCGCTTGCAACGAGCTCTGGTGTCAACGTGTCCAGCATTTTTGCCAAACGTTGGAGTTCGCCTTCGATCCTCTCAAGTTTGCGATTGACGTAGGCTGCATCAACCTCGTCAAGTTTAGGCTCAATGCGCAATCTGAAATTGGCGATCGTCAAGCTGATTACGTTTAATGGCTGGCGCAGATTGTGATGCTGTGGTGTGCGATCTTGACCAGCTTCCATACTTGCTCCCCCCTCCTGATTGCGCGAAATCTCGCATTCGTCCGGTTGATCGGTTAAATTAGAATACAAACGACTCGTTAAGCATATCCATTTTTAGACTAAAACAAGTGTTAACCCATATGTTTGGTGCGCCAATCGTTGCCAAATTGGCAGCGGTTGACCATTTCGCCCAAATTGAGCTGCTTTATGAGGCCGCAATCAGGGAAAATACCGTTCCCTCCGGTTTGAAAGGCGACGCGCGTGCGTGGAGAAAACAATCTGCAGCACACCGCGAGAGACAGCACTGCTGCGCAATGCCACGTGCTGATCGTCGATGACGATCCGGTATGTCTTGAAGAATACGCCGAATTACTCGAAAGCCTGGGCTATCCCTGTCAGCAGGCGCCCGATGCGGCGACCGCGCTGCGAATGATCTGCAACGACTATCGAATCGGTATCGTCCTGACAGACCTGCTGATGCCCGAAATGGACGGGCTGACGCTGCTGGATGAATTGTCCAACCGCTTTATGGCGACGCGGCCATTGCTTGCGATTGTCGTAACCGGGCAGACCTCGCTTGATATCGCGATCAGCGCCATGCGTTCGAATGCGATTGATTTCCTCGAGAAGCCGGTTTCGTTGCAGAGCCTTTCGGCCTCCTTGCGGCGCGCCAGTGCGCGCTGGACCCGGCTTGCTGCGGTGTTCCAACTGCAGGCGCTGGCCCAGACCACAGGCGGGGGTGCCAGCGACTTCAGTCAGGGGCGCGCCCCGGCGGCTGGTGCCAAGCCAACGATCGAAGAGCTCCAGAACTTCGCCTCGCAGATGATGAAGGATCGCCAGATCCGGTCGAAGTTTTTCGATGCTCAGATCCTTAACGGACCGGCCTGGGATATTCTAATCGACTTGGCTGCGGCTGGATTGCAGGGGCGTGCGGTGCCGACATCAAGCGCCTGCGCATCAACCCAGGCGCCTTTCTCAACCGCGCTGCGGCACGTCAATCAGCTGGTCGAAGCCAATCTGGTAAAGCGCACCGTGGATCCAGGCGACAAGCGCCGCACGCTCCTTGAGCTAGAGCCTGAAGCGCTCGAGCAAATGACGCGCTATCTTGCGTCGAGCTGGGAAATGCACTCGGTCCGCCGCCGCTAAGGTGCCTTATCTTCGGCAATAGCAAGCGGGGGCGGCGCTGCGCCTGCAAGCTCCTTTGCGTCGCATCACTGTTTAAGCGTTCGGGTGATTGGGTTCATCGCCGAGATGGAAGCCGTCTTGGTTCTGCCATCCGCGCGGCGCCCGCCACGCCAGCAGGCCCAAAACGACCAAAGATAGGCCCGATCCCAGCAGCAAGCAGATCATGCCGCGCAGTATAAGCGATTTGTGACCGGCATCGCAGCCGTATCGCTGCCAGTTAGACCGCAACTGATCAATTTTTCGCGGCACCATCGCAACCGTGGCCGCAGCCCGTCGCGCTGATGGTGGATGAATACGAATACGTGCCTCGCCTTGAACGGCCGGGATGCTAGCATTCGCAAAAGCTTTTTGGGGAGAAGATCAACATGGCGCAAGCCACCAACACAGCGTCCACCGCAGGCCAGGCTGACTATATCGATGCACCGCAGCTCCAGCTGTTTGTGATGGGGTTGTTCTTCATCTTTGGCGGGATCACATCGCTGAACGATGTGATCATTCCCAAGCTCAAGGAGCTGTTCACGCTCAACTACACCCAGGCGATGCTGGTGCAGTTCTGCTTCTTCACGGCCTATGCGGTGATCGGGATTCCGGGTGCACGGCTGGTCAAGAAAATCGGTTACATGCGCGGCGCGGTGGCCGGGCTGGTGACGATGATGGCCGGCTGCCTGCTGTTCATTCCGGCCAGCCAGACCGCGACCTATGGCCTATTCCTGCTGGCGCTGTTCGTGCTGGCAAGCGGGGTGGTGATCGTTCAGGTCGTGGCCAATCCGCTGATCTCGCTGCTTGGCAAGCCCGAGACGGTCCACAGCCGGCTGACCTTTGCCCAAGGTTTTAACTCGGTCGGCACGACCGTGTTTCCCTATTTCGGCTCGATCCTGATCCTCGGCAGTCTGGCGACGGTGACGGCGGACCAGCTTTCGGGGGTGGAGCTGGATGCCTATCGCACGGCCGAGAGCCAGGCGATCGTCCACGGCTACCTGGGTATTGCTGCGGCGCTTGCGGTGGTGGCAGGGGCGGTCTGGCTGTTTCGCAATGCGCTGAAGGGCGAAAGCCACGAAGCCAGCACGGGCCTCGCCGGGCTCGACCTCTTGAAGCGTCCGCGCTTTGGCTTCGGGGCGCTGTGCATCTTCCTTTATGTCGGCGCGGAAGTGTCGATCGGCTCGCTGATCGTCAATTACCTCATGCAGGGCCACGTGATGGGCTTGGCCGAGCAGGCCGCGGGCAAGCTGATCGCCTATTACTGGGGCGGGGCGATGGTCGGGCGCTTCATCGGTTCGGCCGTGTTGCGTGTGGTCAGTCCGGGCAAGGTGCTGGCAGCGGTGGCGATCGGCGCGATCGCGCTCATCGCGATCTCCACCCACACCACCGGAACGCTATCGGGCTATAGCCTGCTGGCGATCGGCCTGACCAACGCGATCATGTTCCCGACGATCTTCACCCTGGCCTGCGAAAAGCTGGGCCCGCGTGCCGCCGATGGATCGGGCATCATCAACGTTGCGATCTTCGGCGGCGCGGTGATCCCGCTGCTGACCGGCGTGATCGCCGATGCCACCGGCAGCCTGGCGCTGGCCTTCATCCTGCCGGCGGCCTGCTATGCCGTGATCGCCGGATTTGGCTGGTATGCGCGGCGGCCAGCCTAACGGGGACGCAAGCTGAAAGCTTGGCAAGGGCGGGGCGGATGGGCATGATCCTGTCATGACCCTGATTGCAGACTCCGCACTTGCCGCCTTTCAGGCCGAAGTTCGCGCCTTTCTGGATGCCGAACTGACGGCCGAACTGCGCGAAGGCGCGGCACGAACCACCAGCGTGTTCGTCGATCCGTCGATCTCGCTGCCATGGCAGGCGATCCTCCATCGGCGTGGGTGGGCGGCACCGGAATGGCCGGCGCAGTTTGGCGGGCCGGCCTGGGATGAAATGCAGCGCTATATCTTCGCGGCCGAATGCGCGCGGGCGGGCACGCCCAGCCTATCGCCGATGGGCCTGAAGATGGTTGCCCCCGTGATCATGCATTACGGCACGCCGCAGCAGCAGGCCCATTACCTGCCGCGGATCCTTTCGGGCGAGGATTACTGGTGCCAGGGCTTTTCCGAACCTGGCTCAGGCTCGGACCTCGCCTCGCTGCAATTGCGCGCGGTGCGCGATGGCGATGACTATGTGCTCAACGGTTCCAAGATCTGGACCACGCACGCCCACTTCGCCAACCGGATGTTCTGCCTGGTCCGCACTTCGACCGAGGGCAAGCCACAGGCCGGGATCAGCTTCCTGCTGCTCGATATGGCCACCCCCGGGATCACCGTTAAGCCGATCCGCACGCTGGCCGGCGATCATGAATTCAACCAGGTGTTTTTTGATGGTGTTCGGGTCCCGGTTGTCAACCGGCTGGGCGAGGAGAACGACGGCTGGACCGTGGCCAAGCACCTGCTGACTTTCGAACGCGGCGGGAAATATGCCCCCCCGTTGATTGAACGGCTGACCCGTCTGCGCCAACGCGAAGGGCTTGATCCGTTGATCACGGCGCAGCTGGCGAAAGAAGTCGTCAATCTGCGCGCATTGCAGGCGCTCGAAATGAAGGCCATGCGCGGAGCCGGCGGCAGCGCGGCGCTCTATGCGTCGGTGCTGAAAGTGCTTGGGACCGAAGCGATGCAACGGGTTGATGCACTGGCTTGTGATATTGAAGGCCAGGAAGGCTGGGCCGTGCCGACCGGGCAGACCCCGGCTGATCTGGCCGTGGCTGTCCCACGCTATTTGAATGATCGGGCGGCCAGCATCTATGCCGGTTCAAACGAAATTCAGCGCGACCTCATTGCAAAGCTTATCCTGGCCTGAAGCTCAGGCGACGGCTGCAAATTCGCTGAGCAGTCCGGCCTCGCTGCCAAGGCCGCTGGCAATCACCAGCAGCCGCTTGAAGTGCGCGCCCAGTCGCAGCTCTTCGGTTAATCCCATCGCTCCGTGCAATTGTGTGGCGCCCTCGCCAACAGTCCTCGCGGCGCCGCGGACCGCGATGCAGGCGGCAACGATGTCGCTTGCCTCTGCCGAGGTGGCCGCAGCCTCGGTCAGCGCTTGGGCCTGCAGCGCAATCAGTTGCATGTCGGCAAGACGATGGCGCAGGGCCTGAAAGCTGGCGATGGGGGCCCCGAACTGGCGACGCTGGACCAAATAGTCTGTCGTATCAGCCAGCATCCGCTGCATCAGTCCGACCGCTTCGGCGCAGCGCCCGATCCGGACCAGCCCATCCACTTCGGTCGGATCCCCATCTAGCGGCGCGCCCACGACGCTCGCGAAGTGCAGATCGGCGACCGTTGAGCCATCGTGTAACCGACCGGGTTCGATTGTCAGTCCCGTGGCATCGCGCGGCACCGCGAATAGGCCCGCGCTTAGTGCCACAACGAAAACATCAGCTGTTGCAGCGCCGGCAACCAGGCGGGCAGTGCCGTCGATCCGATTGCTGTCCCTCAGGCCCGGCAGACAGGCAGCAGTACTTTTGCTGACCAGTGAAGCACGACGTTGCCCGGTGACCAGATCGGGCCCTTCGCCCAGGACTGCGCAGGTGGCCGCGTGGCCGAGCCAGTCGGCCCCAGCAAGCGCTGGACCGAGTTCGGCCATAACAAGTGCCACCTCGATCGCCCCACCGCCAAAGCCGCCTTCGGATTCCGGCACAGTCAGCCCGCCCAGGCCAAGTTGATCGGTAAGATCGGCCCAATCGGGAGTTTCAATATCGGCGGTGAGGCGGGCAATCGCATCGCGCAGCAGCGTCTGCTGTTCGCTCAGCTCAAGGTCCAGTCCGGCCATCTCCAGTCAATCTCCTGTCTTGCGCAATGTTCATAGGCAGCGGTTCGTGCCGACTGCAAGGCGCAAGGAACGTAAGATTGCCCACTGATGTTGTCGGTGCTTGGCTTTTGCCGTCGCGGCAGGGGTGTTATGTGGTCCGGGGCGACAATGAGGGCGATAAATGCACAGCGCAACCGGCAGGCCAGGAGTGTTTGGTGCGCTTGCCGCACTGGCGCTGGCCGGTTCGGCCGCCTATCCGGCCCACGCCCAGATGCCGCGCCCATCGGCCAAACCAGCCGAAGAACCGATCATCTCTGATCGCGAGTTCGAGGATGCAGTGCCGAGTATTCCGGCCGACAACGACCCGGTGCTGGGGCAGAAGCTGGAGCCGATTGACGAGTTTGAGCGAAAGCTTGCTGTCCCGGCGAATGCCTCTGCTTCAACCGGACAGGATGCGGAGCTGGCTGCACCGTTGCCGCCACTTGAAACATTCCAAGCTGAACCGGCAGTTTTCGCGCAGGATGCCGCTGTCCCCGAGGGCGCCGAAGTGTCCTACCGCGTCGAGCTGGCAGGGCTTGAAGAAGTCGTGGCAGCCAGCGGCACGGATCTGCTGAGTGAATTCCAGCGGCTATCATTGCTCCGGCGCAAGGGGACTGCGCTCAATACTACGCAATTGTCGAGCCGCGCCGGAGAGGACGTGCTGGTCCTCAAGAAGTTACTTGCAGCCAGCGGCTGGTTCGATGCCCTGGTCACGACCCGGATCGATCGCGTCGGCGATGACGGATCGATGGTGGTGGCCTTGGCGGTTGCACCGGGGCGGCGCTTTGCCTTTTCAAGCATTGCTATCGATGCTGCGCCCACGCTGCCGCCGGACCTGATCCGCACCAACCTTGAGCTGGCGGTGGGGCAACCGGTGATTGCCGAAAAGGTTTTGGCGGCCGAGGCGAAAGTGGGCCTCTCCCTGCGGCAAAATGGTTATCCTTTCGCCGAAGTTGGCGTGCGAGACGTTCTGCTTGATCAGGAAACTGGCGAAGCCGCCTATACCTTGCCGGTCACGATCGGTCAGCGCGGTACCTATGGTGCGATCCGCAGCGAGGGTAATGAAGCCTTTTCCGCCGCACATGTCCAAACTCTGGCCCGCTTCAAGCCGGGCGAGCTTTATGACAGCCGGATGGTGGATGACCTGCGCCAGGCGCTGATCGCCACCGGTCTTTTCCGCGCTATCGCGGTCGAACCGCAGCCTACGGCCGAGGCCGGGCCGAACGGCACCGAGCGGGTTGACCTAGTGGTTAAGCAAGAGGCCGGTCCGCCGCGGGTGATTGCTGCCACTGCCGGTTACGGCACAGGCGAAGGTTTCCGGGTTGAGGGCAGCTGGACTCACCGCAACCTGTTCCGGCCGGAAGGCGCGCTGATTGTGAGCGGCGTTGCGGGTACGCGCGAGCAGGGTGCAGGGGTGACGTTCCGCCGCGCAAACGCAGGCGAGCGTGACCGGACGTTTGAAATGGCGGGTGAACTACGCCACGCCACCACCGACGCCTATTCGGCTTATACCGGTCGCCTGGCAGCGCGGGTCAGCTACGATTCCACCCCAATCTGGCAAAAGCGCCTAACCTACGCCTATGGTGCGCAATTGATTGGCACCGATGAAAGCGTGTTCGATCCCGTCCAGCGTGCACGCACCCGGCGAACCTATGCCATTGCTGGCCTTACCGGTCAGATTGGCTGGGACGGGACCGACAGCCTGCTCGATCCAACCCGCGGTTTCCGCCTGACCGCGCTGGTCGAACCTGAAGGATCTGTGCGCGGCAGCTTTACGCCCTATACGCGGTTGCGGCTGGATGGCTCAGCCTATTATCAGGTTGGGGCGAACGTGATCCTTGCCGGGCGGGTGCGGGTAGCTTCGATCCAGGGCGCAGAGCTTGACGATATTGCGCCCTCCCGCCGGCTCTATGCTGGGGGTGGCGGGTCAGTGCGCGGGTTCGCTTATCAGCAGCTGGGACCGCGAGACAGCAACAACGATCCCACAGGCGCGCGCAGCCTCAACGAGGCCGCCTTTGAAGTGCGTTACCGGTTTGGCGATTACGGCGTGGCCGGCTTTGTCGATGTCGGTCAGGCCTATGCCAGGGCGCTGCCGGACTTTTCGGATCTGCGGGTCGGAATCGGGCTCGGTGCGCGAATTTATACGAATTTCGGGCCAATGCGGCTTGATGTCGCCACGCCACTTCAGCGCCGGCCGGGCGAAAGCAAGATCAACGTCTATGTCTCGATCGGGCAGGCCTTCTGATGGAAGAGGCAGACCAGACGCCCTCCGAAGCCCAAGGCACTGCGTCCACGCCGTGGGGCAATTCCGTGCATCGGATCGGCTGGGTATTGCTGGGATTGATGGCCCTGTTGGGATTGCTGGTCGCTGGGCTTAACACCGATACGGGCCGCAGCCTTGTTGCGCGCCAGGTTTCGGGCACAACCTTTGCCAATGGCCTGCGGATCGAAATCGGGCGGATCGATGGTTCGCTCTATGGCAAGGCGCGGCTGGTTGATCTTGTCGCCTATGATACCAAGGGCTCGTTCCTGCGGGCTCCGCGCATTGATCTGGACTGGCGGCCGTTTGCCTATCTTGCGGGCCATGTTGACATCCGCTCTGCGGTTGCGCCCAGCGTGATGTTGCAGCGCGCGCCGGCCTTGAAGGTGACAGACCCGGACGCGCCGCTGTTGCCCGATCTTGATATCGATATCGGCCAGTTGCGGATTGACCGGCTGGTCTCAGAGCCTGCTGTCTCGGGCGAGCGGCGCGAACTGCGGCTGACCGGCAAGGCGCGGATCGCTGACCGTCGTGCGCAGGTGTCCACCCGGGCGGAAACCCTCGCCGCCCCTGGCGAGCAAGCGGGTGACCGGATCGACCTGACGCTCGATGCCGTGCCGGAACAGAACTGGCTGGCGCTGAAGCTGGCGGTCGATGCGCCAAAGGGCGGGGTGCTTGCGGCCCTGGCGCGGATCGAGGGACCGCTTTCAGTTCGTTTGGACGGCGCGGGCGATTGGGCAAAGTGGGATGGCGCGCTGACCGGTGACTATGCCGGAAGCCCCTTGGCCCGGTTGCGGCTGGCGGCGCGGGACGGAACCTTCTCGGTCAAGGGCCCGGCTGAACTTGGCCGGTTGTTTGGCGGCATTCCTGGGGTGCTGCTGGATCAGACAACCCAGCTGGACCTGACCGCCAGGCTTGACCGGCGCCGCGCGGCGCTCAGCGGTTCGCTGCGCTCCAACCAGTTGTCGATCGTGCCAAACGGGACACTCGATCTGGGCCAGAGCAGCTTCGATGCGCTGAAGCTTGACGTCCTTCTCCCCCGGCCGGCTGCGCTGGCGCCCAACCTGGCCGGGCAGGCCCTGCGCGCCGAGCTGGAATGGAACGGGCCCTTCAAGACCCCGAAAGTACAATACCGATTGGTGGCAGGCGCGCTGGCGATCAACGCTGTGATGCTCGAGAATCTCGAAGCAAGCGGCCGAGCCGAGGTCCGCGCCGACCAGACCGTGGTGCCGGTCTCGGCCCGCATTGCCCGGATCACCGGTCTTGATGGCGTTGTTGGCGGAACACTCGCGAACGTCCGCATCGATGGTGACCTGGCGCTTGATGGCACGCGCTTGCTTTCAGACAACCTCAAGCTGCGGTCGGACCGGATTGATGCCAAGGCGATCGTCCTCGCCGATATGGGCCGGGGGATTTACACCGGCGCTTTCGAAGGGCGGATCAATACCTACACAATCGACAGCGTCGGCACTTTCGCCGTCACCACCACTGCCGATCTCAAGCGAACCGGACAGGGTTTTGCCCTGACCGGTACAGTTCGGGCCCGCTCCACCAACCTCGTCAATGCGGCGGTTCGCGAATTCCTGGGCGGACCGGCAGCCGGTTCCAGCCAGATCGCCTTTGGCCCGGACGGGGTGCTGCGTTTTTCCGGCTTGCGGGTCGCCGCGCCCCAATTGCAGGTGTTCGACGGGCGCGGCAGCTATGTCCCGGGCGGCGCGCTGACGTTCACGGCGAATGGTCGTTCGGTTCGCTATGGTCCGCTGGCGCTGGAACTTACCGGAACGCTTGCCAAGCCGCGCGCAGTCCTGCTCGCGGGCAATCCCGGCATGGGGATCGGCCTCGCCAATGTTCGGGCCGAGATCGTCGGCAACGATGGCGCATTTCGCTTCAACGCGACGGGGGATACCGATCTTGGCCCGCTCAGCGCGGATGTCAGCCTGATCCGCGGCGGGCAGACCGCCTTCATGATCAACCGGGGCGACCTGGCTGGAATTGGCTTTGCCGGGCGGATCGATCAAACCGCCGCGGGGCCCTATACCGGTACACTGCTGGCCGACGGGCGCGGCCTTACCGGCACGGTGCGGTTGGGGGCAGTGGGCCGCTTCCAGGAAGCCGAAATCTCGGCCCGCGCGCAGGATACAGTCCTGCCCGGCCCGGCGCGCCTCTCGATCGGTCGTGGGATCGTCGACGCGCGCGTGGTACTCTATGATCAGCCTGAAGTGACCGCCGACATCCAGTTGGCGCAAATGCGGTTGCGCAATCTCGATCTGGCTGCGGCGCGGGCGCAAGTGACCTATCGCGGCGGGCGGGGCCAGGCCAAGTTCCTAGCCGAAGGGGTGAGCGGGGCCCCCTTCCGGGTGGCGGGCAACGCCCTGCTTGAACCAGAGCTGTGGCGGGCCTCGTTGCAAGGCCGGGTGCGCGGGATTACCTTCACCACCGCCAGCCCTGCCCGGATCGTTCCCCGGCAGGGTGGCTATGAACTGCTGCCAAGTCGGGTCGATTTCGGTCAGGGTTCGGTCCGGTTGGCCGGGCACTATGGCCCCGGCCTGCGGATCGAAAGCCGGATGGACCGGCTGGACGTGACGCTGCTCAACGCATTCTTCCCGGGCTATGGCATCGGCGGCAAGGCCACTGGCAGCCTTGATTTTGAGCAGGCCCGGCTCGGGGTCTTCCCGCAGGCGCAGGCGCGCCTGACCATCACCGGATTTTCCCGCAGCACGGCGGCGGTGGTCAGCCAGCCGGTTGATATCAATCTGGCCGGCGATCTCGATTCAACCCGTGCCGGGTTGCGCGCGGTGATCCGCGATCGCGGCGCCATCATCGGCCGAGTGAATGCGGTGCTTGCCCCCTTGTCCGGGGGTGATTGGACCGATCGGATTGCTGACGGTACCCTGAGCGGCGGCGTAAGGTATAACGGTCCGGCCGATACGCTGTGGTCGTTTGTGGGTCAGCCGGATCAAAACCTGTCCGGCCCGATCGCGGTCGGCGCCGATTTCTCCGGCCGCCTGCGTGCGCCGCTGCTGAACGGGATCGTGCGCGGGGATAACCTGACCTATGACAACCAGACCTATGGCACACGGCTGACCAATCTGGCCGTTGCCGGTCGGCTAAATGGTGATCGCCTGGAGTTTTCCAGCCTCACTGCCGCCGCCGGTTCGGGCAAGATTTCTGGTCGCGGCTATCTCAGCCTCGCGGCCGAGAGCGGTTATCCGATGGATCTTGCGTTCGATTTGGATGCGGCGCGGCTCGCCCGCAGTGATGCCCTCTCCTCGGCGGCCACCGGGCAGCTGCGATTGCGCAAAAATGCAGGCGAGGCCGCGCTGCTATCTGGCAAGCTGCTTTTGCCCGAGACGCGGTATGAGCTGGTCCGGCAAGGCGCCGCCGAAGTTCCAGAGTTGACTGGGGTGCGCTTCAAGCCAGCCCGCGGCATTCCGCGGGTTACCGGAAATGAGCCGGCCCCTCCCGCCCGCAGCCTGTTCCGCAGCCTGCGCCTGGATGTGCAGCTTACCGCGCCGAATCAGCTGTTTGTCACTGGCATGGGGCTGGACAGCGAATGGAGCGCAGATCTGCGGGTCGGTGGGACCAGCGCGGCCCCGCTGGTCAGTGGCGATATCAACCTGGTACGTGGGAAGCTGGGTTTCGCCGGCCGGCAATTTGAACTGCAAGACGGGCGCCTGCTGTTTACCGGCGGGGCGCTCAATAACCCGCAGATCGTGCTGAGCGCGAGCGAGGATATCGATGATATCGCTGTTGGCATCAATGTCACCGGCCGGGCGCTGAACCCCCAGATCAGCTTTGCCTCAACCCCGGCGCTGCCGGCCGACGAAATCCTCTCGCGCATTCTGTTTGGCAATTCGGTGGGCCAGCTTTCGCCCTTGCAGGCGGTGCAACTGGCGGCTTCGCTCAACAGCCTGCGCTCGACCGGCGGCGGATTTAACCCGCTGGGCCGGCTGAGGGCGGCAACCGGCGTGTCGCGGCTTCGCATTCTCGCGCCGGATGAGGCCGCCGGCCGGGGCACGGCGATTGCCGCCGGCCGCTATATCTCGAACAATATCTACCTGGAGGTGATCACCGATGCGCGCGGCTATACCGCAACGCAGATGGAAGTTGGCCTGAGCCGCACGCTCTCGATCCTCAGCCAGACCGGCGGGGCGGGCACGACCAATATCAATCTGCGTTACAAGAAGCGCTATTGATGCGGTGCGCTCTCATCCTTTCCCTGCTGTTGGCCGGCTGCAGCCGCGAGCCAAGCTTTGATGAGCGTTACGCAGCAACTGAGCGACACTTGCAAACCAAAGCCGCGCAAATTGAGCGCGAGGCTGCGGCGGCATCCTCCACCCTGCCTGCCGCCCAAGCTTCGCCTCGATAGCCTTGGCGCGACAGTCTTTGTTCGCTGGTACAGTCAGTCCTAAATGCGCGGGATGAGCTTGGACCGATGATGACACCCCAATCCCCTGCCGGCATGCGCCGGATCGACGGCGGCACCTTCACCATGGGGTCAGAGGTATACTATCCCGAGGAGCGACCGCTGCGGCGGGTGAAGGTCGATCCGTTCTGGATTGATGAGACCCCCGTGACCAACCGCGAATTCGCGCGCTTCGTTGACGCCACTGGCTATCGCACCGTCGCCGAGGTTCCCCCCGACCCGGCGGACTATCCCGGTCTTCTGCCGGACTATGCCCAGCCAGGTTCGCTGGTTTTCACCAAGACTGCCGGGCCGGTGCCGCTGACTGACTATCACCGGTGGTGGTCATTCACCCTTGGCGCAGATTGGCGCCATCCGCTGGGGCCGGGCAGCGATATCGACAGTCTGGATCTGTGGGATCATCCCGTCGTCCAGATCGCCTATGCCGATGCCGAGGCCTTCGCCAATTGGGCCGGCAAGGCCCTGCCGACCGAAGCCGAGTTTGAATTTGCGGCGCGAGGCGGCCTTGAGGGCAAGGAATTCGCCTGGGGTGATGAACTTGCCCCCGGTGGCCAGATGCTGGCCAATTTCTGGCAGGGCATCTTCCCCTTTGCCAACACGCGCGAGGATGGCTGGGAGCGGACGTCACCCGTCCGCAGCTATCCCGCCAATGGCTATGGCCTGTACGATCTGATCGGCAATGTGTGGGAGTGGACCCAGGACTGGTGGAGCGACCAGCCGCTGGTTCCGGTCAAGGATAAACGCCAGTCCTGCTGCACGATCAGCAACCCGCGCGGTGCCCGCCGGAAGGACAGCCTCGATCCAGCCCAGCCAGAGCTGAACATCGGTCGTAAAGTCCTGAAAGGCGGTTCGCACCTTTGCGCGCTGAACCACTGTCAACGCTTCCGCCCGGCGGCGCGCCACCCGGAAATGGTCGACACCGCCACCAGCCATATCGGTTTCCGCTGCGTGGTGCGCGGCTAGGCGGGGTTAGCAAGCAAGGCCAGCGAATCTGCGCTTCGTCGCACAGGATCGCAAGGTGCTGCGAGAGCGAGGCTGCGATAGACCCGTCAGGCCGTATCTCGCGCCTTCTCCGCGCAAAACGGCACGCTCAATGCAAAGCTCGCAACAGTTGTGCTGGGTGGGGCGGCGTGCATGCTGACCAAGCGTTGGTCTGCGCTGAACGGCTGAATGACCTTGTGCATTTCAATGAGTGACTTGGTCGTTCGAAATCTCTATCTGTCCCGCCGTGAATCCGCTTCGCGCCTTGACCTATTCGCACCGCAAGCTGGCGCTGCTGTTCCTGGCAGTAACGCTGCTGGTCAAGGCGCTGGTGCCGTCCGGTTACATGATCGGGGGCAACTTCAAGACACTCACCGTCCAGATTTGCGCAGACAGCTCTGGCGGCGTGATCACAAAACAGATGGCTGTCCCGATCAAGGATGGTCCGGGCGAGGTATCTGGCCAGGCCGCCAAGGATGGTGGCATCTGCGCCTTCACCGCGCTCAGTTTCGGTTCGCTTGCAGCGACCGACATCGAACTGCTTGCCGCAGCGCTGGCTTTTATCCTGGCGCTCGGATTTACAACGCAGGCTGCGCCGCACCGTGCTGCGATCTCTTGGCTCAGGCCACCGCTTCGCGGGCCACCGTCGCTGATCTGACAGACTGATCGCCTCGCCCCGTTAAGCGAGGTGCCTGACAGATCGTCTCGGCAATCATGCGTGCCGGGACCAGTGATGGAATTGCACTAATGAAAACGTCTCTGATCGCGCTCGGCACTGTGCTGAGCCTGACTGCACCTGCCTATGCCGAAGGTGCTGATCCGGCTGAAGGCTCCGCGGACAGCACCATTCTGGTCGTCGGCCAGCAGGATACCCCAATCACCGTTGTTCCCCGCGGGCTTTCCGTCTCGCTGGGGCAAGAGGAGTTCGACGCCGTCAACGCGCTCAATGTCGAAGACCTCATGAAGTACGCGCCCAACTTCTTTGTCCGCAAGCGGTTCGCAGGCGATGACAATGCCGTGGTTGCATTACGCGGCGCCAACACGATCCAAAGTGCCAGGACGATCGTCATGGTCGATGGCTTTGTTGTCTCCAACTTTCTCGGCAACCGCTGGGACTTCCCCCCCAAGTGGAACGTCGTCGGCCCGGCCGAGGTGCGTCAGTTCGACATCGTCTATGGGCCGTATTCGGCGCGCTATGGCGGCAATTCAATGGGCGGCGTGATCTCGGTGACAACGCAGGAGCCCAAAGAAACCGGGGCCTATGCAACGGCCCAAACCATGATCATGCCGTTCAAGGAATATGGCTTTGACCAAACCTTCAAGGGCTACAGCCTGGAGGCTGGCGTCAACTGGAAACAGAAAGACGGCCCGTGGTCAGTGCGGATTTCTGGCCGCCATTTTGAGAATACCGGCCAGTCGATGACCTACAACTTGCTGTCTGCAACGACGGGCACGGGCACAGCCGTGACGGGGGCTTATATTGACCCCCGACTTGCCACAGCGGTGTTCGGTGCCGCTTCTCCTGTTGATGTCACCCAGGACCAAGCGCGGCTGCGCATTGGCTATGAGACTGCTGGAGGCTGGCAGATCGATGCACTGGGCATGATCTGGCTGACCACGCAGGACCTGACGGACCCCCGCAGCTGGTTGACCAATGCAGCTAACGGCGCCCCGGTCTATCAGGGCAGGGTGAGCTTCGGCGGCCGCGTCTGGAACGCGACTGGCCTTACCATGTCGAAGACCCGCCGGACCGAATATCTGGCCGGCCTTAAGCTGGCCGGTCCCGCAGCTGGCTGGGATGTGTCCTTGAACCTGTCGCGATATTGGATCCCGAAGTGGGAAACGCGTACGTCGCGGGACTATGCCACAGGTGCAGCGCTGGGGCAGGGAACGCAGTCGCTTGTTAACGCGCCCGGTTGGTACACCGCTGATCTCACAGCCGAACGTGCGTTCGGCCGGCACAAGATCGCATTCGGGGCTAATGCCAATGTCTATCAGACCTCAACCGATAGCTTTGGGACCGCAAATTGGGATGCTGCGACCACGCCGACTTATTCAACCTCAACCTATGGCAAAACCAGCCTCTGGGGTGTGTGGCTTGAAGACGCGATCGATCTGGGCAGCATCTGGGTTCTGACCGGCGGCGTCCGTTATGATGGTTGGCGCGCTTATGATGGCGGCATCGCAAAGGTCTTTTCGGGTGCACGCAAGGATGATCGTTATCCGACGCGGTCAGATGGTAGTTTTAGCCCCAAGCTAAGCCTGCAAGGCACGCTAACCGACGCTTTGGCAGTCCAGATTAGCCTTGGCACCGCCAAGCGGTTTCCCACCGTTGGTGAGCTCTTCCAGGGCCGATTTGATGACATATCACAGGCGATTGATCCGCAAAGCTTTGATCCCAACCTGAAGGCGGAACGCTCCGAGGATGCAAACCTTATCCTGCGGTACCGTAGGGGGAAGGTGCAGACCACAGTCAGCCTGTTCTACCAGAACACCAAGGACGCCATCTTCAGCTTTAGCGGTCTCAATCAGTTCGGCACGGTCATCACCAGCTACAAAAATGTCGATCAGGTGCGCCAATACGGCGCCGAGTTGATGGTCGAGGCCAAAGACATTCTGGTTGATGGTCTGGATGTCGACGCAAACCTGGCGTGGATCGATGCGAAGACGGTCAAGAATGCAGCCAATCCCGCGGCCGAAGGGGTACAGTTCCCCCGTATTCCGGAATGGCGGTCCAATGGCAGCATTCGATATCGGGTTACTGGGCCGGTCAAGGCTTCGCTCGGCTGGCGCTATGCATCCCGGCCGAATTCCGACCTTTTCGGGCTGGTGCGCGGCGATGCCTATGGGTTCCAGACCGAGTACTTCACGGTTGACACCCGCCTGACCTGGCGGCTCAGCCAGCAGCTCGAACTGGGTGCAGGCATCGATAACCTGTTCAATGATCAAGCCTATGTTTCGCATCCGTTGCCACAGCGGACGTTCGTGCTTGATCTGAAAGCGAAGTGGTAAGGTTCATGAACGAGCTGACAAGCAAGGTTTCGCTCTATCGGACGATCTGGCGTTGGCACTTTTATGCCGGCCTGTTCGTCGTGCCCATGGTGTTAATCCTGGCCCTGACCGGCGCGGCCTATCTATTCAAACCGCAGGTGGAGCGCTGGGAAGAGCGGGCGTGGCGCAATCTGCCAGCGCAAGGCGCGGTGTCGCCTGACGATCAGGTTCAAGCGGCGCTGCTCGCTTACTCCGGCGCGCGCTTTCATTCCTATCGCCTGCCGGAGCGCGAGACAGATGCCGTGCTGATCCATCTGGCACTCGCTGGTGCGGCTCCCGGGCAGACCGAAATGCGTGACGTCTTCGTTTCGCCGCAAGGCAAGGTCGTTGGGGCGCTCGATCCCGAGTTGCGGATCATGCAGATCGCGCATGATATTCATGGACAACTCCTCATCGGCAAACGCGGCAGCTGGATTGTCGAACTGGCGGCCAGCTGGGCAATTGTCATGATCCTGACCGGGTTGTACCTGTGGTGGCCGCGCGGACGGGGTCTGGCAGGCGTGATCTGGCCTCGTTTGGCCGGTGGTCGCAAAGTCTTGTGGCGCGATCTTCATGCTGTGACCGGATTTTGGGTCTCTGGCCTCGCCATGGTGCTGTTGCTGACGGGGTTGCCTTGGGCAGATGTGTGGGGCAGCGCCTTCAAGGCGGTGCGCACCGAGATGGGGTGGGTCAAAGGCGAGCAGGACTGGACTATCGGCGGTCAGCCAGCCGGCAGCTCTGAACACGCTGATCATGATCACGCAGAGATGGCGGCAAGCCGCCCAGCGATGCCAGCAATGTCCCATGTTATGCCGGATGGCTCGATTATGACCATGGCGATGTCTCCCGTTTCGCTGAGCCAGATCGTTGCGGAGGCGAAGAGCCGACACCTGCCGTTTCCGGTGATCATTACGCCGCCGGGCATGCCGCAACGCTTCGGCAAGGGCGTGGCCTCGGAATGGTCGGTGCGGTCTGACACCCAGAACCGTCCTCTGCGTGAAACGCTCACTTTCGACCCTATGACCGGCAAGCAAACCTCGCGCGAGACGTTTGCCGACAAGCACGTCATTGACAGGGTGGTCGGCTATGGCGTTGCTTGGCATGAAGGCCAGCTGTTTGGCCTTGCCAACCAGCTGGTCGGGGTCGCGACGGCGCTGATGCTCGTCGCCTTGTCGATCTCAGGCTTTGTGATGTGGAGGCGCCGCAAGCCCGAGGCACTACTTGGTGCGCCGCCGCTTCCAGCAGTCCCCGCCCGGATCGGGGGTGTCGCGGCGATCACAATGGTGCTGGCCGTGTTATTGCCGATGTTGGCAATCTCACTAGCCTTGGTTCTTGTGCTCGAGCTTACAATGCTGCGACGGCTTCAGCCTGTCGCTGGATGGCTGGGGCTGCAGGCCCCGGAGGCGCGAAAACAAGCTCAAAACAGGCAATAGCGGCCAAATTTGGCCCTGGCCGCCGCTGACTTGGCGATCGCCCGCTGCATGTTGCGTGGGCGATCGTCATCTGCCCCGGATAGCATGCCCCCGCATTGGGACCCCCAAACCTTAACAAGCCCACGCCGCCGCCGTCATGACAGGCTCAGGCGCCAAGGATAACAGGGCTTTTTGGGAATGATTGGTGCGGTCGAGAAGACTCGAACTTCCACGGGCTTTCGCCCACAACGACCTCAACGTTGCGCGTCTACCAATTCCGCCACGACCGCTAAATCAACGGGGCGAAGCTTGTCGCCCCGGGGGGGTAGGAGCGCGCCATTAGCAAAGGGTCTTGGGGGGTGCAAGCGCGGAAAGCCTTTAATGGTCTGTCGCAACCTGTATCGCCCTAGGACGGCCGGAAATGCGCGGTTGTGCGCATGGTAAATCCACCATTTACCTTTCGGATGCTGCCTTTCGCCATCCTGTTGCTGGCCGCGGCGACCAGCCCGGCGCCCGCGCCGGACCCTCCGCGTCACGCTGCCCAGGCGACAGCCATGGCAACGGTTGAGATCGTGGCCGCCGCCCGCGCAACGGCTGAGCCTGGCCCGCAGGAGCCGCAGCGGCAGGTGCGGCGTAATTCCAACGGGCAAGTCACGGTTGAATTCGAATAGAGGTTAGTTGGGCTTCCAGCCGAATTCGACCCGCACGCCAACCTTGGGCACAGGCACCAGGGCCTCGTTGATATCGGCGCTTTCGCCTGGGGCCAGGACCCGTTTGGGCGAGCGAACCTCGGCTCGGTGGACAATCCGACCGCTCGAATCACGCAGCACAATGAGAATTCCCGGCACGCTGCGCGCGCTTTGCGACGTATTGGTCACTGTGCCATTGGCGCTGAAATACCAGGTGCCATTGGGCAATTGGTAGCGTTCCTGCTCACGCGCAGGAAACTCCAGCTTCAGGCCGGGCTGGTCTTCGGCAAAGACCGGCTTCGCAAAGGGCATCCAGTTCGGAAGGCCGTACCAGGCCGTCGCTCCGATAGCGGCAATCGAAACCGTGGCGAACAGCACCGCGGCGAGGGTCCACATCTTGGCCGGGTTGCGCCGCGGCGCCAGCAGCGGCTGGTGATCGAAACGTGAAGTTTCTTCATCATCGGCATAACGGCTGCGATAGGCCTGCTCGGAATAGACTGGCGGGGGCGGGACCGGTTCATCTGGAGCGGCAGCCTCTGCGGCTTCCGGTTCCGGCGTGGCGAGCGATGGCTCTGGTATTGAAGTTGCTGCGGGAGCCGGATCGGGCTCGGGCTCGGGCTCGGACCGGACTATCGGCAGCGGCGCGGGCGCCGGCACCACAGGCGGCGGCGCTATGCGAGGACCTTCCTGAAACCAGTTATGCTTGCACTTCGCGCAACGAACGGTCCGGCCATCGACCCCAATTGCGCTGTCAGGCACGACATAGCGGGTGGCGCAGGCGGGGCATGTGATGATCATGGTTGGCCCGTTAAGCATGGTGTGCCGCGACGGAGCAAGCGCAAGCGCAACGAAGGCAGGGTGCATTGCCCTTTTTTCCACATGGATTGGTCGCTATAGCCATCCCAATGCACCCTCTTGCCGGATAGACCTTGTCAGCAATGAAACCCGGAATTCAAAGATGACAGGTGCTGGCAATGGCGCCGGCACCGGCGAAATCGTGCATTTCGACAATGTCGGCCTGCGCTATGGCGCCGATCGCGAAGTGCTGAGCGATGTGTCGTTCACCCTGTTTCCGGGCAGCTTCTATTTCCTGACTGGCGCCAGTGGGGCGGGAAAGACCTCGCTGCTCAAGCTGCTCTACCTTGCCCAGCGTCCCTCGCGCGGGATGATCCGGATGTTTGGGACCGATGCGATCACCCTGCCGCGCGATCGCCTGCCCGGCTTCCGTCGCCGCCTGGGGGTGGTGTTCCAGAACTTCCGGCTGGTCGAGCACCTCTCGGCCTTTGACAATGTTGCCTTGCCGCTGCGCGTTGCCGGTGTTGCGGATCGCGAACTGGTGAAGCCGGTTAGTGACATGCTCGAATGGGTTGGCCTGACCGAGCGGATGCACGCACGTCCTGCCCAACTTTCCGGCGGGGAGCAGCAGCGCGTCGCGATTGCCAGGGCTGTCATCGGACGCCCCGAACTGCTGGTGGCAGACGAGCCGACCGGCAACGTCGATCCGGAAATGGCGGTCAAGCTGCTGCGTCTGTTTGAGGCCCTAAACCGGCTGGGCACGACCGTGGTTGTTGCCACCCACGATATTCACCTGCTCAAGAAGGTTCCGGATTCGCTGATCATGCGGCTCGACAAGGGGCGGCTTTCTGATCCCACCGGCGCCCTGCGCTATCCACCGCGGCCGCGGCAGGCTCAGGACTGATCGGCATGGCGTTGAAGCTCCCCCCTGTTTCAAGCGGCACGCTCGTGCGCGGGCTGCGCTCGCTTTCCGGGCTGGGTGAGGCCGAACTTGTCCCGCAGGCGCGATTGGCCGGGCCGATGCCATGGGTCATCGCAATTATGGTGGCGCTGACGGTGATTGCCGCGGCTGCCGGGCTCGCGGCCAGCAATGTGGCGCGCAACGCGTCCGATGCGCTGTCGGGCGGGGTGACCGTTCAGATTGTCGAAGCCGATCCGCTCATCCGCCAGCGTCAGGCCGAGGCCGCGGCGCGGCGCTTCAACACCATTCCCGGCATCGATTCGGCGATTGTGGTTAGCCCCGAGGAAGTTGAACGGCTGATCGAGCCTTGGCTCGGCGGCATGGCGATTGACGGCCAAGAGATACCAGTTCCGGCGATCGTCGATGTGCGGGTGCGCGGCGAAGTGACGGGTGAGCGGCTGGGCGCACTGCGCCGGGCAGCGCGAGAGGTTGCACCTGCCGCGCGGGTTGATGCCCAGTCGACATGGTTGAAGCCGGTCTTCGGTGCGATCGATTCACTGCGCCTGCTGGCTATGGCCCTGGTTGGGCTGTTGGCAGCGGCGCTTGCTGCGGTCGTGCTTTTGGCCGTGCGTAATGCACTGGGTACCAACCGCGAGACGATTGAAATCGTCCACCTGCTGGGCGGGACTGACCAACAGATCGCCCGGTTGTTCCAGCGCTCTGTTGGCTTTGACGCCGCCGGGGGCGGCGCGATTGGGCTGACGCTGGGCCTGATCGCAGTCTTGCTGCTCGGCCGCCAGTTTGCCGGACTTGATGCAGGGCTGGTCAATGGCGGTGCGCTGGAATGGTCCGATTGGCTGCTGCTGGCGTTGGTGCCGGTGGCGGGCATCGGGCTGGCGATGCTGACCGCCCGCTGGACAGTGCTGCGCGCACTGCGGCGGATGCTCTGATATGCGTAGCGCGCTCAGTCGAGTTTGCGGACTTATTCTGCTGGCCTGGGGCCTGGGGTTCGTGCTGTTCGCCGTGACACTGCCGCAACCCGCAGGTGAAGAGCGCACCGATGCGGTGGTGGTGCTGACTGGCGGGGCGGGGCGGATCGAACGCGGGCTGGAAGTGCTCAAGCGCGGATGGTCCCGCCAGCTGTTGGTTTCCGGTGTGGACCACAGCGTGAAGCCACACGAGTTTGCGCTCGAATACCGGGTTCGCCCATCGCGCATGGCCTGCTGTGTAACCCTGGGCTATCAGGCAATTGACACCCGCTCGAACGCTGAGGAAACGGCTGAGTGGCTGCGGCACGAACGCGTCAAAAGCGTGCGCTTGGTGACTAGCGATTGGCATATGCGCCGGGCGCGGATGGAGCTTGACCGGATGGCGCCCGAAGGGGTTGCCATCGTTGCCGATGCTGTCCGGACCCGCCCCAGTTTTTCCGCCCTGCTGCGCGAATACAACAAGCTGCTGGCGCGAAGCATCGCGGGCGCGCTAGGGGCGCGGTGACCGGCCATGATTATTCTGCGCAACATTCTTTTCTATGCGGCCTTCTACCTCGGCAGCCCGATTTACGTGCTCCTGGCGGCGACGCAGTACGCGCTGGGTCGGTACGATGCCTTTCGCACCACGGTTGAGGCCTGGTCGCGGTTTCACCGGGCCTGCGCGCGGAACCTGTTGGGGATCAAGCTGGTAGTAGAGGGGCAAATGCCCAAAGGCTCCGTCCTGATCGCAATGAAGCACCAGTCGTTCTATGAAGCGATTGACATGCCTGGCTTCTTTGATCGCCCGGCGGTCTTTGCGAAAGCGGAACTGACCCGCATCCCGGTCTGGGGCAAGGTCGGCCAGCACTATGGCCTGATCGGTGTCCATCGCGACCAGGGCGCTTCGGCGCTGCGCAAAATGCTCACCTCGGCCAAGGCTTACAGCGCCGATGGCCGCCCACTCGTGATCTTCCCAGAAGGTACCCGCGTGCCCTTTGGCGAGCGGCGCGAACTCCAGGCCGGTTTTGCTGGCCTTTACAAGATGCTGGGCCTGCCGGTGGTGCCAGTGGCCACCAACAGCGGCCCGCTTTATCATCGGCGCTGGAAATTGCCCGGTACGGTAACGTTCCGGATTGGCGAGATGATCCCGCCGGGGCTCCCGCGTGAGGAAATCGAAGCCCGCGTCCAGGATGCGATCAACGCCCTGAACGGCCCTGCCGCGTGAGCCAGAGCGAGCCCCGCTCGCCGCTTGAGGTTCTCGGACCCGGGCTGGTGACCGGGGCGGCTGATGATGATCCCAGCGGCGTCGGCACCTACAGCCAGGTCGGTGCGCAATTCGGCTATGGCATGGGCTGGACGCTGGTCTTCGGCTTCCCGCTGCTTGCCGCGATCCAGGCGATCTGTGCTCGGATTGGGGCGACGACCGGGCGCGGGATCGCCCAGAACCTGCGCCGCCACTATTCGCCCACCTTGCTGCGGGTCGTGGTGATCATGCTGCTGGTGGCCAACGTCATCAATCTGGGGGCAGACCTTGGTGCGATGGGGGCCGTCGTCTCGCTGCTGATCCCCGGGCCCGTCCTGGCCTATACCGTCGGCTTCGGCGTGGTTAGCGTGCTGCTGGAAGTTTTCCTGAGCTATGACAGCTACGCCCGTGTGCTCAAGTGGGCCACGCTTTCCCTGTTTGCCTACGTCGGCGTGGTGCTGGTTGCCGACGTACCGCTGGTGGATATGGCCAAGGGTTTACTGGTGCCGCAGTTCACCTTTGATCGCGATCACGCCATGGCATTGGTGGCGATTTTTGGGACGACGATCAGCCCTTACCTGTTCTTCTGGCAGGCCGGGCAGGAGGTGGAAGAACAGCACCGCCGCCACATCAAGCCGCTCCACATCAGTCCGCGCAAGGCGGCCGGGGTTGAGCTGCGACGAATTCGGCTCGATACGCTGGTTGGCATGGGCTTTTCCCACATTGTTGCGCTGTGCATCGTGATTGCGACTGCGGCCACGTTGCACGTGAACGGCGTGCGTGAGATCGAGAGCGCGGCCCAGGCGGCCGAGGCTTTGCGCCCGATTGCCGGAAACCTGGCCTTTGCCCTGTTCGCCGCCGGGATCATCGGCACCGGCCTGCTGGCTGTGCCGGTTCTGGCCGGCAGCGCGGCCTATGCGGTTAGTGAAACCTTCGGCTGGACCGAAGGCCTGAATCGCAAGCCCAAGGAAGCCAAGGCCTTTTACGGGGTGATCGTGTTGGCGACCGCTGGCGGGATCGCGCTCAATTTCATCGGGATCGATCCGATGAAGGCGCTTTATTGGGCGGCGGTGGTCAATGGCCTGCTTGCCCCGCCTCTGATGGTGGTGACGATGCTGATCGCCTCCAACCCCAAGGTCATGGGGAATTTGGTGCTGTCGCCGCACCTCAAGGCAATTGGCTGGCTTGCGACCACGGTGATGTGGGTGATCGCCGGAGTGTTCCTGCTGGCCTAACCCGCGTGATCGCTGCGGCCAAAGTCCGGCCGGGCGTCGTCCTGCCCTTCGGCGATGATCGAGCGGCGGATCGCGCGGGTGCGGGTGAACAGATCGAACAGCTTATCGCCATCGCCCCAGCGGATCGCGCGCTGCAGTGCGGTCAGATCCTCGCTGAAACGCTGCAGCATTTCGAGCACCGCGTCCTTGTTGGTCAGGAACACGTCACGCCACATGGTGGGGTCTGACGCGGCGATGCGGGTGAAATCACGGAAACCGCCCGCGGAATACTTGATCACTTCGCTCTGGGTCACGCCTTCAAGGTCTGATGCCGTGCCGACGATCGTATAGGCAATAAGATGCGGCAGGTGGCTGGTGACGGCCAGAACCAGGTCGTGGTGCTGGGCATCCATCAGCTCAACCTTGGCGCCCAGTCCCTCCCAGAAGGCGGAAAGCGCGGCAACCTTGGCTTCCTCGGCACCCTCGGGCGGGGTGATGATGCACCAGCGGTTGTGGAACAGGCTGGCAAAGCCGGCGTCAGGCCCCGACCGCTCGGTACCCGCCACCGGGTGGGCAGGGATGATTGTATGCCCGGGCAGGGCTTCGGCCAGCGCTGTGGCCACGCTTTGCTTCGACGAACCGACGTCGCTGATGACCGCACCAGCTGGGATCGCGCCTGCCAGTTCCGCCGCCACTTCGCCAATCGCACCCACGGGTACGCAGAAGATCACCAGGTCGGCATTGGCCACCGCATCAGCACCGGTTTCGCACACCGCGCTGACCAGCCCGCGTTCGGCGGCGCGGGCGCGGGTGGCGGGATCACGATCCCAGCCGGTGGTGGCCATTGCAGGCAGCTGTTCCTGCACAGCCAGACCGATCGACCCGCCCAGCAGGCCCAGCCCGATGATCGCGACGCGCTCAAAACTCATCGCACCGCCTCCGCCATCTCGCGCAGTGCAGCAGCGATTGCGTCCATCTGCCCGGAGGTGCCGATGGTGATGCGCAAGGCGTGGCCCAGCCCCTGATTGGGCAGCCAGCGCACGATATAACCGCGTTCGGCTAGCCCGTTATAGGCTGCCTCGGCGCTCAGTGCGCCCTCGAACAGCACCAGCAGGAAGTTAGCCTCGCTCGGCACGGCGCGCAGGCCGTGATTGCCCAGCGCTTCGATCGCAGCGGCAAAACGGGCCCGCTCGGCACGGTTGTGGTCGCGCGATGCGGTCACGAAATCCTGATCCGCAACAGCCGCCAGCGCCATGGCCTGGCCGCTGTTGGTCACGTTGAACGGCCCGCGGATGCGGTTCAGCGTATCAATCAGCCCCGGCGCGCCGGTCGCCCAGCCGATCCGCTCACCTGCCAGGCCATAGATCTTGGAAAAGGTGCGGGTGACCAGCACGTTCTGGTGCGCCGCCGCCAGCGTCAGGCCCTGGTCGTCCTGCTCCGCCGTCAGGTATTCGGCATAGGCCTGATCCAGCACGAACAGCACGTCAGCCGGCAGGCCGGCGTGGAGCCGGGCCACTTCGCTGGCGGGCAGATAGGTGCCGGTCGGGTTGTTGGGGTTGGCGAGGAACACGACCCGGGTCCGCTCGGTCACGGCCGCCAGCAGGGCATCGACATCGCTGCCGTAATCCTTGTCCGGCGCTTCGATCGGCACGGCCCCACAGCGGCGCGCGGCAATATCGTAAACCGCGAAGCTGAAGCGCGAGAACAGCACTTCGTCACCCTGGCCGGCGTAGCCCTGTGCAGCGAGGTTGAGCAGCTCGTCAGATCCGGTGCCCAAGACGATCCGCGCCGGATCAATCCCGTGCAGCGCGCCCAGGGCCTCGCGCAGATCGGTGCTGCCCGGATCGGGATAGAGGCTTGGCACTTGCGCCTTGGACTGGGCTGCCATTGCTGCTGGACTGGTTCCCAGCGGGTTTTCATTGGCCGAAAGCTTAACCAGCGGCCGTCCGTCCGCACCCGCGGCCTTGCCGGGGACATAGGCATGGATCGCTGCGATCCAGGGCTTGGGAGCAGGGGCGATAGTCATAGTGCACGCGCCCTTAGCAGGCTTACGGGCAATTGACAGCATGCTCGCGCTCCCCCAATCCCGGATCATGTCCGATGCCGAAGCCCTTATGGCCCAAAGCCACGTGCTGGAGCACGCCCGGCCGCTCACCCTTGATGGCGGGCAGGCGCTGGGCGGCGTGCGCGTTGCCTATGAGACTTACGGTGCGCTTAACGCCGCAAAATCGAACGCGGTGATGATCTTCCATGCCCTGACCGGCGATCAGTGCGTGGCCAGCCCGCATCCGGTTACCGGCAAGCCGGGTTGGTGGGTGCGGATGGTCGGGCCGGGCAAGCCGATCGATACCGACCGGTTCTTCGTGATCTGCGCCAATGTGCTGGGCGGCTGCTATGGCTCGACCGGGCCGGCCAGCCTTGGCCCCGATGGCCAGCCCTATGCCATGCGCTTTCCAGTGATCACCATCCGCGACATGGTGCGGGCGCAGGTGGGCATCCTTGATGCGCTGGGGATCGAGCAGCTGCACAGCGTGGTCGGCGGATCGATGGGCGGGATGCAGGCGCTGTCCTTCGCCGCCAACTGGCCGGAACGGACCCGTGCCGCACTGGTCATAGCCAGCACGGCCCGCCATACGGCGCAGAATATTGCTTTCCACGAAGTTGGCCGGCAAGCGATCATGGCCGATCCCAAGTGGAAGAACGGCGATTATTATGGTGGCGGGAAGGGGCCGGACAATGGCCTCGCCGTGGCCCGTATGGCAGCGCACATCACCTACCTCTCCGAAGAGGGGATGCACGAAAAGTTCGGGCGCAAGCTGCAGGACCGTACGGAAAAGACCTTTGGCTTCGATGCCGATTTCCAGGTCGAAAGCTACCTGCGCCATCAGGGGTTGAGCTTTACCGACCGGTTTGATGCCAACAGCTATCTCTACATCACGCGGGCGATGGATTACTTCGACCTTGCCGAAGAGCATGGCGGCCGGCTGGCCGATGCGTTCCGGGCGAGCAAGGCGAGGTTTTGCCTGGTTAGCTTCGATACCGACTGGCTTTATCCCACGGCCGAAAGCCGCACGATCGCCCATGCCCTGAACGCCGCTGGCGCGCCGGTCAGCTTTGTCGAACTGTCCGCCCCGTTCGGGCATGACAGCTTCCTGCTCGATGTCCCGGCGCTTGATCGGGTGATTGCCGGGTTCCTGAAACAATGAGCAAGCTGCGTCCTGACCTTGCGGTGATCGCCGCCAATGTCGCGCCGGGCGCCCGCGTCCTTGATATCGGCTGCGGCGATGGTGCGCTGATGGCGGCGCTGCGTGATGGCAGCCGCGTCGACGCGCGGGGCATGGAGCTGGATCCGCTCGACGTGGCCGAATGCGTCGCCAAAGGCCTGTCGGTCATGCAGGGCGATGCCGATACGGACCTGGTCGACTATCCCGACGCCGCCTTTGACTATGCAATCTTGTCGCAGACCTTGCAGACCACCAAGCGGCCGGATCAGGTGCTGGATGAATTGCTGCGGGTCGGGCGCAAGGCCTTTGTCAGCTTTCCCAACTTCGGCCACTGGCGGGTACGGGCCAGCCTGATGTGGCATGGGCGGATGCCGGTGACGCGGCTGCTGCCGGTGGCCTGGTATGAAACGCCCAACATCCACCACGTGACGGTTAGCGACTTCCGCGATCTGGTCGCGGCCAAGCACCTGACAGTGGAGGGGGCGTGGTTTCTTTCGGGCGACAAGCGGATCAGCGCTGCTGCCGCCAGCTGGCGTGCCGAGCACGCGGTATTCCTGCTCTCGCGCGGCGCGGCCTAGCAGTTGGCTCCGGGCGGCCACAGGCGCGCCCGGATGCCGTTAACTCAAACAATTACATCCGGTGCAGCGCGCACAGCTTGTTGCCATCCGGATCGCGCAGGTAGGCCAAATACAGCTTCATCCCTGCGCCTTCGCGCACGCCCGGCGGGTCTTCGATCGCCTTGCCGCCAGCGCTAAGGCCTGCGGCGTGCCAGGCATCGCATTCGGCCGGGCTGGTCATCGCAAAACCGATGGTCATGCCGTTGCCCGGGGTCGCGTCCGCACCATCGATCGGCTTGGTGACCAAGAACATGCCGCCATTGTGCATGTAGATCAGGCGGCCCTTGGGATCGACGATCCCGGGCTTGCCGCCCACCGCGCCAAACAGCGCATCGTAAAACGTCTTGGCGCGATCAATGTCATTCGCGCCCACCATCATGTGGCTGTACATGGCCCTTGTTCCTCTCCTTGGGTTGCAGGAAGAAACCTGTTTAAGCGCGCGGTTAAGAAGGTCAATCGTTTCGCACGAGGGCGGCGAACTGCGCGGCATCGGCAAAGGCCTTGGCCCGGCGGGCGCGGCGTTCCTCGGCCTCGGCATCGCGGCCCCATTGCTCGGCCTGCCATTCCTCTTCCAGTTCGGCCGCGATCCACAGCGCGCCGGCATCGCCGCCCGGTTCCAGCGCCGCCAGGCCAATTACCAGCGAGCAGGCGAGCGAGGTCAGGGTGTTGAGCGCGGCAAGAGTAAAGGGATCAAGCCGCTCCAGCCGGTCGCCCAGCCGCTCCAGCGTCTCTGGCGGTTGGGACTGGTGGATGATCCCGCTGATCCGGGTAAAGCGCACCCCGTCGCGTGTTTCGGCAGCGGCCAGCAGCGGCTCCCACCGTTCCAGCTGGCGCCTGTGCAGCGCTTCGCCCGGATCGGCGCGATAGCAGAGCGTATCGGTTTCGGCATACCGCAACAGGCCCCCGCGCAGCGCGGCCGGATCGGGCGCGACAACATCGATCGCATAGTCGGCCATGTCGCGCAGCACGAAGCCGGCGGGTACGATGGTTTCTTCCTGCGCGGCCCATTCAGCGGCAAGGGCTGCGGCCAGCGCTTGGCTGGGCACGATCTGCGGCAGGCCGCCCGCAGTCTTCACGCCGCGCCCATCCAGCTGGACCTGCCAGCCACCGTCCACCGGGGCGGCCTGTGCTTCCTTGTAGAAACGCTTCATTCGGCGGGGGTCTTCCACTTTCGCGATAACAGCAGCGGCGCGAGCAGCGCCTCGAACAGGCCCAGCGCGGCAAGGACGAAGCCGACCTCGCGCGGCCAGTCGATCCGTCCGTTCATCACCAGCAGGCCCAGCAGGACCATGGCAACACCGCCAAGCCGGACAAGCTGGATGGCGATGAAGCGATTGCGGGCGCGGGTATCGTCTGCGTTCATTACAGCAGCTCCAGCAGGTGCAGCGGATTGCGGGCCACCGCCTCGGCACCGGCATCGGACAGCTCGGCCGGGGTGTGATAACCCCAGTCCACGCCCAGTCCGCGCACCCCGGCGTTGACGGCCATAGCCATGTCAAAGGCTGTGTCGCCGATCATCACGGCGCTGCCTGGCAGCGCCCCGGCCTCGAACAGTGCAGCTTCCAGCATGGCCGGATGGGGCTTTGACGGATGGCGATCAGCAGTTTGCAGTGTCACGAAATGGCGGCTCAAGCCGTGCGTGGCCAGGCAATGCTCCAGTCCCCGGTCCGACTTGCCGGTCGCCACGCCCAGCAGCCAGCCATCGTCAAGCAGACGCTCAAGCAGCTCGCGCACACCGTCATACAGCGGCTCGACCAGTTCCCCCGCCTCGCGCGCGGCGCGGAAGGCGCCGCGATAGGCCAGGTCGATGGCCTGGCGCAGCTCTTCGTCGGCATCGGGCAGCAGCGCGCGTACAGCTTGCGGCAGGCTCAGGCCAACACTGCGGCGGACCAGATGGCGATCGGGATAAGGCAGGCCATGGGCGAGAAAGGCCGCGTCCATGGCGGTGCAGACCGCCGCCTGGCCATCGACCAGCGTGCCGTCGCAATCGAATACGGCAAGGCGTTGGCTCACCGGGCAAGGCTCCGCATCAGCGCTTACCGGTTGGCTTGGGGCCGGCCTTCTTCAAGCCCGGCGATCCTTTGCCCTTGGTCGGGCCGCGCTTCGTAGGCGGCTTGCGGGTTGCCACGCGTCCATCGGCACGGCCGCGCCGTTCGCCGCGGCGTTCCTTGCGGACCTGCTTAGCGTGGGCCTTGGCGGCCTGCTTTTCGTCGGCTTTGCCGGGCTTGTAGGGCTCGGGCAGGGCATCGCCGTCGTCCTCGTCGAAGCCTAGGCTGGCCATTGTGTTGGCGAAATGCTCGGGAAGGTCAGCGCGCACGTCGATCACGTCGCCATCGGGATGGTCGATGATCAGGCGGCGGGCATGGAGGTGCATCTTACGGCTGATCGAGCCGGACAGGAAGGCATCCGGCCCGCCATACTTGCCGTCACCCACGATCGGGTGGCCGATCGCAGCCATGTGGACGCGCAACTGGTGGGTGCGCCCGGTCAGCGGTTGCAGCTCAACCCAGCAGGCACGATTGCCCGCGCGGTCGAGCACGCGGTAGCGGGTACGGGCGCTCTGGCCTTCGCCGCTCTTGTCGACCATCATCTTCTCGCCGCCAGTGCCCGGCTGCTTGGCCAGCGGCAGTTCGATCAGGCCATCGGCAATATCCGGCACCCCGGTGATGATCGCCCAATAGATCTTGCGCGCCGTGCGCCCGGAAAAGCGCTTGGAAAAATAGGCCGCGCTGCCCGGGGTGCGCGCGATCAAGAGGACGCCTGAGGTATCCTTGTCGAGCCGGTGGACCAGCCGTGGGCGCGGCCCATCATGGGCAAAGGCATCCAGCAGCCCGTCGACATGCTCCTTCATGCCCGACCCGCCTTGAGTCGCAAGGCCGGGGGGCTTGTTGAGCACGATGGCGGCGCGGTCCTGGGTGATGACCATCGCCTCGGCCTTGGCGATCTCTTCCTCGCTCAATTCGCGGCGGGGCTTGGCGCCGCCCTTGGCCGGGGCATCGCCGCCCGGCGGGACGCGGACAACCTGGCCGGCGGACAAGCGGTCGGCCGGATCGGCGCGCTTGCCATCCACGCGGATCTGCCCGGTGCGGGCCCAGCGGCTGATCATGGCAAAGCCGATCTGCGGCAAGTGGCGCTTGAACCAGCGGTCCAGCCGCACTCCGTCATCATCGTGCTGGACGGTGAACTGGCGAACGTTCCGCTCGTCCTGAGCCTGTCGAAGGATACTCATGCAATTCCTCGCGCCAGGGCCAGCCCGGCAAACAGTCCCCCCACGCCGCCAAGCAGCGAGAGGGCAATATAGATCGCGGCCTGGGTCATGGCGCCGCGTTCGATCATCAGCGCAATTTCCAGGCTGAATGCGGAAAAGGTCGTGAAGCCGCCCAGCACGCCAACGCCCAGCAGCAGCCGCCACTGTTCGCCACCGTCGCTATGCCGGGCAAGCCAGCCAGCCAGCAGCCCCATGGCAATGCTGCCCAGCACGTTGATGGTCAGTGTTGCCACCGGAAAGGGCGTGGCACCAATCATCCGCCCGACGGCAAAGCGCAGCCACGCACCCACCCCGCCGCCAGCGGCGACAGAGAGCGATGCGACCACGAATGATGGCTGGGCAGTCATTGCGGTGCCTTAGCCCCGACTAAATCGATAGGCTACTACCAATCCCTACCCCCGGGGGCGGGATTACGTTGAGGCGCGCTTCCCCGGCGCGGCCAAACACACCAGCGCCGCCGCCACGGTCCCCAGACACAGATGCCAGGGGAAGGCCACTGCCTTCAGTGCGAGCGGCAGGCCCAGCGCGTCGATCACATAGGGCTGGAAGGCCAGCACGGTCAGGAAGCCTGCGGCAAAGGCGGCCAGCACGCTGCTGGAAGAACCGCGCCGCGAAAACAGTGCTACGCCGTAAACCCCGAGCAGCCCCGAATAGGCAAAGGCCATCACCCCCAGCACGAAGTCGAGCAACGCGGTGTCGGCATAGCGCTGCCAATAATAGGACAGCACCGCCATGGCGAACAGCGCCAGGCCCAGTGCCACGGTCGCGATCCGCCCCATCCGCACGAAATGGGCTTCGCTCCGCTCCCCAGCAAAGGGCCGATACAGGTCGTTGACCAGCACGGCCGACATCGAGATCAACCCCGAATTGATCGCCGCTGCCGCGATCACCCCCACGGTAACCAACCCGCGCAAACCGGGCGGCAGTTCGGTCAGGATGTAATGCATGAACACGGTGACCTTCTCGCCGTTGAAGGTGCCGGCAGCGTTGCCCTGGTAATGCAGCCACAACAGCGCGCCTAGGCCCAAGAACAGCAGGATGACCGGCAGCGAGGCCCAGGCCGAGACCACCAGCGCGCGGGTGCCTTGCCGGGCATCGCGGCAGGCCAGCACGCGCTGGGTGGTATCCTGATCCAGCCCAGCATTGGCAAAGTTCAGCAGCACCACCCCGGTCAGCACGGCCCACAGGCCGAATGGCGCAGAGAGGCTGGGTGAGGGATCGATCAGCGCCAGCTTGTCCTTGCCATCCGGCGCGTGGCGCAAAGCGGTGATCGCCTCTGCCATGGTCATCGGCAGGTGATCCCACAGGAACCAGGCCACCAACAGCGCCGCGCCGACATAAAGCACCACCTGCACCAGGTCGCTCCAGATCACCGAATTGAGCCCGCCCATGAAGGTAAAGACCAGCCCGAAGACCAGTAGGATCATCATGGCGATCAGCATGTGCCCGGGGGCCACGTCCAGGAACAGGATCATCGAAACGGCAATCGCCGCCAGATAGAGCCGCGCTCCACTCGCCAGGATCCGCCCGACCAGATACATCCCCGCCGCCGCCCGCCGCGCTGTCGCGTCAAACCGCGCTTCCAGCAGCTCGTAAACCGTGGTCACCCCGGCGGCATAGAATTTGGGCATCAGCCAATGCCCCACCAGCCAGGCCGCTACCAGGGTCGAAAAGACCCCGCCGACATAGGTGAAGTTGCCGCGATAGGCGAAGTCCGGCACGCCCAGGAACGTCGCTGCCGATTGGACCGTGGACAGCACCGAGATCGCGACCAGCCAGGTCGGCGCATGGTGCCCGGCCAGGAAATAGTCCTCAGACTGCATTCCCCGCCGCGTGGTCAGCCACCCGGCCGCGGCCAGCAGCGCGACGTAAAGTCCGAGCACGGCCCAGTCGGCCAAGGTGAAAGTGGTGTTCATGCGTCCCCCTGGGGCGGGGGTTTAGCCTGACTAAACCTGCTGCGTCACCCCATCCCTGCGGAGGTGACGCGGCACGGTGTTTAAGTGTCTTCCCGCGCCGACCAAGCCAGGAAGAACCCGGGCAGGACCAGTGCGGTGGTGAAGATCAGGAAGATATAGTTTTTGAGCACGCCAACCGAGAGTTCAAACCCGATCGCCTTGGCCAGAAATTCGGGAATTACCCCGCCCAGGATCCCCATGCCGACGATATATTTGAAAGCCGAAAAATACGCCCTATTGCGATCCGCCAGTTCGCGTTCGTCCAGCATGGCATCAGGCGCATTGGCCATCACGCCATAGGTGCCCAGGAAGAACAGGATGCTGGTGATCATCCCGGTCAGCGCGGCCAGGCCCACAATCACTTCAGCCGAACCATCGGCCGAAGGCAGGCCCAGTTTGGCAAAGAACCAGCCGTGCATGGCGATCAGGGCATAGCCGCCCATGATCCGGGCCGCGCGTGGGCTTTGGTTGATGCGGATAAATCGGCCGGTTTCAGTCTTGGTCATCGCGGGTCTCCTGAGCCGCCTTGCGATCAAGCTGCGCGGCAAGCGAAGGGAAGGGCTCAAGCGCAAACAGCGTTTCCACACTGACGCCAAAGGCCTGCGCCAGTTTCAGCGCCAGTTCCACGGTGGGTCGGTAATCGCCCCGTTCCAGATAGCCGATGGTTTGCGGATTGACCGAAACCAGTTCGGCCAGCTCCTTGCGAGACCAGCCCCGTTCCTGACGAAACAGATTGATGCGGTTGAACAGCATGCGTGCCTTCTAAGCGATTCGTTGTGTATGTACAACAAAAATGTGTGAAGATTGATCCATCGCGTGCAAATACAATGGCCATGCCCTGCATCACGTGCCGGGTCACGGCTGCAGGGCCGTCGCCATCATCCGCGGCAAGGGCGGGCGGCCCGGCGATTTTCCTACATCCCCGCTGCCTGGTAAAAGTGCAGCTGGCTCTTTCCCTTCGTCTATCCTCCCAGTTTATCGGCGGCGGTCCGACACAGCTGCGCCGGGGTGTTCTTTTTATTTTGGCATCTCGACATTCGCGGCGAACCCGGGGCGGAAACCCAGCAATTCCGGCAGTTCCGGCCTGTTGGGAAAAGTGGACTCACTGTCCACTCTGTCCACTTTCCCGCCATGCTGCCCGTGCCGCGCTGGTTGGCGCGCCGCCTGCAAGGGCGCGCAAAAGCTTGCCTTGCGGGCGACTCCTTGCTAACGGCGCCCCACTTCGGGCCGGTCCTGTTGGGATTCGGCGCAGTTTTTCGTTGCTTTCCGTTAGGTGCAACCCCGCTAACAGATTCGCGTGGGGCTCTGTCCTTTCGTTTGTGAGGTGTGTCGGTTTATGCAAATTCTCGTCCGCGACAACAATGTCGAACAGGCTCTGCGCGCGCTTAAGAAGAAGCTGCAGCGTGAGGGCGTGTACCGCGAGATGAAGCTGCGCCGTCACTTTGAAAAGCCTTCGGAAAAGCGTGCCCGTGAAAAGGCCGCCGCTGTCCGCCGCGCCCGCAAGATGGAGCGCAAGCGGATGGAGCGTGACGGCGTCAAGTAAGCTTGCGCACGTTTAGCCGATAAGCCATGAGGGCGCGGAGCAATCCGCGCCCTTTGCTTATGGCGCATAGCAGGAAAGAGCATTCATGACCGAGATCACCCGCGTTCCGCTGCAACCGATCGCCAAGGGCGCGCTGGGCAAGCTGTGGCTGGGCGTGGCCGCGGCGGCGCTGGCGGCTGGCGGCCTGGCCTGGGCCACCCTGCCCAAGGGCGTGGACGTTGAAACGATCAAGGCCGGCACCGGTCCTTCGCCGACGACGGCCGACGTGGTCCAGATCAACTACAAGGGCAGCCTCGAAAACGGCAAGGTGTTCGATCAGGCCGAACGCGCGGTCTTCCCGGTCGAAGGCGTGATCC
Source organism: Novosphingobium sp. APW14 (assembly GCF_032337075.1). Classification (NCBI taxonomy): domain Bacteria; kingdom Pseudomonadati; phylum Pseudomonadota; class Alphaproteobacteria; order Sphingomonadales; family Sphingomonadaceae; genus Novosphingobium; species Novosphingobium sp. APW14. The sequence continues at coordinate 225,088 of NZ_JAVYAB010000004.1, read as the reverse complement.
CCGGCTTCACCCAGGCGCTCGAAAAGATGCAGAAGGGCGGCAAGTACAAGGTCGAGATCCCGGCCGAGCTGGCCTATGGCGCGCAGGAACAGCGCAACCCGCAGACCGGCAAGGTTGAAATCCCGGCCAATTCGGACCTGGTCTTCGAAATCGAACTGCTCGATTTCAAGAGCCGCGCCGAGGTTGAGGCCCAGATGCGGATGATGCAGCAGCTGCAGGCGCAGATGCAGGCCCAGCAGGGCGGTGGTGCGGCCAAGGGCGCCACGCCGCCTCCGCCGCCGCAGTAAGCCGCGCTTTTACCCGCCTTGAAGCGCGCGCTGGCGGGTGCTAGCGCGCTGGCGACCAATTCTAACCTAAGGGAACGCCATGTCGGTCGATACCGCTACCGTGGCCAAGATTGCCGCGCTGGCCCGGATCAAGCTGTCCGAGGGTGAAGTTGCGGCGATGGTGCCGGAACTCAACGGAATCCTCGCCTGGGTCGAACAGCTCGGCGAAGTTGATGTGACCGGCATTGAGCCGATGACCGCGGTGATCGAAAACACACTGCGGCTGCGCGATGACGTGGTGAATGCCGATCCGCTGACCGGCGGCAACAACCGCGATGCTGTTCTCGCCAATGCCCCGGCGGCCGAACATGGCTTCTTCGGCGTGCCCAAGGTGATCGAATAACATGACCGACCTGACCGAACTGGGCGTCGCGGCGATCCGCGACGGTATCGCCAAGGGTGATTTCACCGCGGTTGAAGTGGCCGAGGCGTTCAACGCCAATGTCGCCGCCGCGCAAAGTGCGCTGAACGCCTTCATCGTCGCCACGCCGGAAAAGGCGCTGGAAGCGGCCAAGGCCACCGATGCCAAGCGCGCCGCAGGCCAGCCTTTGGGCAAGATGGGCGGCGTGCCGATCGGCATGAAGGACCTGTTCGCCACCAAGGGCGTCCAGACCACGGCCGCCAGCCACATCCTCGAAGGCTTCACGCCCGAGTATGAAAGCACCGTTTCCCATAAGCTGTGGGATGCCGGCGCGGGCATGCTGGGCAAGCTCAACCTGGATCAGTTCGCCATGGGCTCGTCGAACGAGACGAGCTATTTCGGCAATGTCATCTCGCCCTGGCGGCGCAACGATGGCGGCAATGCGGCGATGGCCCCGGGCGGAAGCTCGGGGGGCAGCTCGGCGGCGGTTTCGGCCCGGCTCGCGCCTGCCGCAACCGGCACGGATACCGGCGGCTCGATCCGCCAGCCCGCGGCCTTTACCGGCATCTCGGGCATCAAGCCCACCTATGGCCGCTGCTCGCGCTGGGGCATCGTCGCCTTTGCCAGCTCGCTCGATCAGGCCGGGCCGATGGCGCGCGACGTGCGCGACTGCGCGATCATGCTGGAAGCCATGGCCGGGTTCGATCCCAAGGATTCTACCAGCCTGAATATGCCGGTGCCCGAATGGGAAGCCGGCCTCTCGGGCGATCTCAAGGGCAAGAAGGTTGGCATCCCGCGTGAATACCGCATGGACGGGATGGACGCCGATGTTGCCGCCAGCTGGGATGCCGGGATCGCCTGGCTGAAGGACGCCGGGGCAGAGATCGTCGATGTCTCGCTGCCGCACACCAAATATGCCCTGCCGGCCTACTACATCATCGCACCGGCAGAGGCCTCGTCGAACCTCGCCCGCTATGATGGCGTGCGTTATGGCCTGCGCGACCTGCCCGATGGGGCTGGCCTGCAGGACATGTATGCCGCCACCCGCGCCGCCGGGTTCGGGCCAGAGGTCAAGCGCCGGATCCTGATCGGCACCTATGTGCTCTCGGCCGGGTTCTATGACGCCTATTACACGCAGGCGCAGAAGGTTCGCACGCTGATCGCGCAGGATTTCAAGAACGCCTTCACCCAGTGTGACGTGATCCTCGCCCCTACCGCGCCAACTGCCGCCTTTGGCCTTGGCGAGAAGAGCGACGATCCGCTTAGCATGTACCTCAACGACGTCTTTGCCGTGCCGGCTTCGCTGGCAGGCCTGCCGGCCATGTCGGTCCCGGCCGGTCTCAACCGTGAGGGCCTGCCGCTCGGCCTGCAGATCGTCGGCAAGCCGTTTGACGAACAGGGCGTCCTTAACGCCGGCCTCGCGATCGAGAGCCGCGCGCAGTTCTCGGCCAAGCCGGAAAAGTGGTGGTAAGATGAGCAGCTATCGCATTCAGGGCGCCACGGGCGAATGGGAAGTCGTGATCGGGCTGGAAGTCCACGCCCAGGTCATGACCCACTCAAAGCTGTTTTCGGGCGCGGCAACGGCCTTTGGCGCGGAACCGAACAGCCAGGTCAGCCTGGTCGACGCGGCCATGCCCGGCATGCTGCCGGTGCCGAACCGCGAATGCATCCGCCAGGCGGTGCGCACCGGCATGGCGATCAACGCCCAGATCAACAAATGGTCGCGCTTCGATCGCAAGAACTACTTCTATGCCGACTTGCCGCAGGGCTACCAGATCAGCCAGCTCTACCACCCGCTGGTGGGTGAGGGTGAGATCGAGGTGATTCTGGACGAGAAGGACCCCGAAGGTTCGACCAAGACCATCGGGATCGAGCGCATCCATGTCGAACAGGACGCCGGCAAGCTGATGCACGATCAGCACCCGACGATGTCCTATGTTGACCTCAACCGGTCGGGCGTGGCGCTGATGGAAATCGTCAGCCGCCCGGACATGCGCAGCCCGGCCGAAGCCGGGGCCTATGTCGCCAAGCTGCGCCAGATCCTGCGCTATGTCGGTTCGTGCGACGGGAATATGGATCAGGGCTCGATGCGTGCCGACGTGAACGTTTCGGTGCGCCGCCCCGGTGAGCCGTTCGGCACCCGCACCGAAACCAAGAACGTCAACTCGGTCCGCTTTGTCATGGCCGTGGTTGAGCAGGAAGCGATGCGCCAGGTTGGCGTGATCGAGGATGGCGGCACGGTCGTTCAGGAAACCCGGCTCTATGATCCGGACAAGAACGAAACCCGTTCGATGCGCAGCAAGGAAGATGCGCACGATTATCGCTATTTCCCCGATCCGGACCTGCTGCCGCTGGAACTGGACGATGCCTTCCTGGACGAATGCCGCGCCAGCCTGCCGGAACTGCCGGATGCGAAGCGGCATCGCTATGAAACCACGCTGGGCCTCTCGGCTTATGACGCGGCGCAGCTGACGCTGGAAGTTGAAACCTATCAGCAGTTCGAGGAAATGCTCGGTGCCGTGGTCAAGGCCAGCGGCAAGGGCGAGCGTGATCTGGCCAAGCGCGTGGCCAACTGGCTGCTGTCAGAGCGCGCGGGCGTGCTGAAGTCGATCCCGGACGGCGGGGCGCACCCGAAGAACACGGTCGAGGCCAACACCGCGCTGATTATCGCGGCGAGCGAAGGCACGATTTCGGGCAGCAAGGCCAAGGAGATCTTCGCGGCCTACTTGACCAGCGACATCGACCTTGCCGCCGAAATCGACGCCAACAAGCAGACCAGCGATACTGGCGCGATCGAAGCGGCCATCGCCAAGATCCTGGCCGACAACGCCGACAAGGTGGGCGAATACAAGGGCGGCAAGGAAGCGCTGTTCGGCTTCTTCGTTGGCCAGACGATGAAGGCGATGCAGGGCAAGGCCAACCCGCAGGTGGTCAACGAGCTGCTCCGCAAGGCGCTGGGCTAACCTCGCGAGCGACATGGAAAAAGGGCGCCGGAGGTTTCCCCTCCGACGCCCTTTCTAAATCTGCCTCGCAGCAGGCTCAGCCCTTGCGGGTGCCGCTCATCGCGAAGGTGCCAAAAGCGCCGGCCTTGACGCCACCGGTGATGGTATCGCCGTCAACAGTGGCTTCGCCTTCCAGCGTCATCGGCATGGGGACGGTCATCTTCATCGACCAGGTCAGCTTGTTGCCGTCGATCTTGCCGTTCTCAAGGTCCATCGAACCCATCGCGCCGGTGTTCTTGCCGGTGAAGGTGTCGCCGTTCACTTCGATGGTGAACTCGCTCTTCTGGTCACCCATCGGGGTCTTGGTGATGCATTCATAAGTGCCCGCAATCGACATCGAATCTCTCCTCAACTTACAGTGGGGTAAGTAAGCCCTTCCTTGCCCGCCGGCGCGCTGCTGTCAATCGGGTGCAGCGAGCCGGGCGGGGCAGGCTGGCGCTACTTCGTGGCCGGAATGACTTCGACCCGCAGGCCCAATTGCTTGAGCTGGGGCTCCACAACCTTGGCATCGCCAACCACGACATAGACAAGGCCTTCGCCCAGCTTCATGTCGCGTGCCTTGGCATCAAGATCGGCGGCGGTCATGGCCTTGTAGCGGTCCGCCAAGGTTTCGTACCAGGTATCAGGGCGCTTGAAGTTGACGATGCTGACCAATCCGCCCAGCACGTCGCCAGAAGTTTCAAACGAGCCGGGCAGTTCGCGGGCGCTGCCGGTGGTGGACCAGCCCAGTTCCTCGGCACTAACGCCATTGGTGGTGAGGAAGCTGGTCAGTTCCTTGCGGATTTCCGCGATAGAATCCCCGGTACGGTCGGCCTGAACCGGGGCCTGGACGCGGAAGGTCACGCGGTCTTGGGTGTTGCCCACCCCGCTGCCCGCGCCATAGGACCAGCCCTTGGTCTCACGCAGGTTCATGTTGATCCGCGAAAGGAAGTTGCCACCCAGGATATCGTTGGCAGAGCGCAGCGTCAGCAGGTCATCCGTGCCCTTCACCGGCAGGACCTTGCCCGCAAGGATCAGCGACTGCGGCGATGCCGGGCGGTCAACCAGCACGATCCGTTCCGCCTGGGCGGGGATTGTAACGTTGAAATTCTTGGCTGGCGCCGGGGTTTCCGGGGCTTTCCAGTCGGCAAAGCTGGCTTCAAGCAGCTTGGTCACTTCGGCCAGCGAGGTATTGCCGGTGACGAAGATCTTGGCCGTGTCCGGACGGAACCACTGATCGTGGAAGCCCTTGAGCTGATCGCGGGTGAGCTTTTCAACCACGGTCGGGTCGCCCGTCCCCGTTGGCGGGATGCCATAGGGGTGGTCCTTGCCGTAAAGCAGCGGCTGCAGCACGCGGCTGGCGATCGGGCCGGGGCTCTTAAGCTCGGCGTTAATGGCGGCCAGTTGTTGGACGCGGACGCGCTCTAGCTCTGCCGGGGCGAGGGCCGGACGGCGGATGAAGTCCGAAAACAGCTTGAGCGACGGGGCCAGATTGGGGCTGACCGTATCGAGCTGGAATGAGGTGCTGTCGGTATCGGCAAAGCCGCGGATCGTTGCGCCAAGCCGTTCACGGGCGCGTGCCAGTTCGGTGGAATCGAGCTTTTCAGTGCCTTCGTTCATCAGCCGCAGCAACAGCGCCTGGGTGCCCAGCGCCGACTTGGGGTCGGCCGCAAAGCCGGCGTCGAACGAAACGCGGACTGAAACCACCGGCACAGCGGCACGGCGGGCGAAGTAGACCTGCATTCCGTTCGAGAGCCTGGCGCGCTCAATGGTCGGGAAGTCGAGCGGAGTTAGTTCGCCCACTTCGGGCAGCTTCGAGCGGTCTGCTTCAGCCACGACCGCAGCGCCCGCCGCGCCGGCCAGCGGGAACAGCGGATCACGGAAGAAGGCCGGGCGCGCGCCCAGGCCATCAGGCGAAACGATGAAGCCGCCGCGGTTCTCTCCGCCTTCGGTGCGGGTGCCAGGTTCGACCGTCAGTGCGAAGACCGGGCGCGAGAGCCACTTCTGCATGGTCGCGCGGACCATTGCCGGGGTCAGCTTGCTCATCTTGTCGAGCTCGATGCGGTAGTGATCGGGCGTGCCGTTGTAGAGCAGGCCTTCGGCCAGGGTCGGAGCCTTGCCACCGAACCCGCCAACCGATTCCATTGCCCGGATCTCGTTCGCGGCATAGGTCGTGGTGGCGCGGCCGAGTTCGTCCTGGGTCGGGCCTTCGCGCAGGAACTTCGCCACTTCGGCATCCAGCGCGGCCGCGACGGTAGCGGGATCTGCACCAGGCTTCACGTCGGCGTGGATGATGAACTGTCCGCCCTGGGCGAAGATCTGGGCATCGGCGGTGACACCGACTGCAACCTTCTGTTGGCGTACCAGCGCATCATCGAGCCGCGAACTGGCAAGGCCGCCGAGCACCGAGCTTCCTGCAACGAGCGAGAGGTATTCAGGATTGTCGAGACCGGGGATCGCCCACATCCGATAGATCCGGGTGGTCGCGACCTGGTCCTTGATGGTCTTGGACAGCGGCGCCGGCAGGTCGGGCACAGGCACGCTTACCGGCTTGATCTGTGGTCCGCTGGGGATCGCACCAAACCACTGGGTCACCTTGGCCTTGGCTGCTGGCAGGTCGATATCGCCAGCCAGCACCAGGATAGCGTTGTTCGGGCCGTAATTGTCACGGAACCATTGCTTGACGTCCTCAAGGCTGGCGCCGCTCAGGTCCGCCATCGAGCCAATGGTCGAGTGATGATAAGGGTGGCCCGAGGGATAGAGGTTTTCCAGCTGCTCGTACTCGACCAGGCCATAGGGCTGGTTATCGCCCTGGCGCTTTTCGTTCTGCACCACGCCGATCTGGTTGGTCAGCTTCTCCTGCGTGACCGCGCCCAGCAGATAGCCCATCCGGTCGCTCTCCAGCATCAGCGCCCGGTCAAGTGCGCCGGTCGGCACGGTCTGGAAATAATTGGTCCGGTCGAACCAGGTCGTGCCGTTGAAATCGGTCGCGCCCACTTCCTGCAGCGGCTTGAAGAAATCGCCCGGCGCGTTTTCCGATCCGTTGAACATCAGGTGTTCGAACAGGTGGGCAAAGCCGGTCTTTCCCTTGGGCTCATGCTTCGATCCGACCCCGTACCACACCGACACGGCCACAACCGGTGCCTTGCGGTCGGTATGAACCAGAACGCGCAGCCCGTTGGGCAGGGTGAACTGCTGGTAGGGAATGTTGACGGACTTCACGAGCGCCGAGAGCGGCGCCGGCTGCGGCTCGGCCGACTTGTCCTTGGCCAAGGCCGGAGTGCCGGCAACGGCCAGAGCGATGATCGATGCAGTCAAGAATCGTGGCATGTTAGGCACCCTTTGCAATGCTTTGCGCCAAGGCTAGCAGACCAAACGGGCGGCGCCACTATCGACGCCGCCTTTTCGACGAACTGCTAACGGCCTTGGACCTGCGCCGCTGAACTCAGTTGGCAATCACCTGGCGGCTGCGTGCGTGGGCCAGGATGCTGGCGCGGTCGAAATAGACCGGCTTCATCCGCTTCGCTGCAAACAGCGGGGCTTGGTCGGTATAGTGGGGACTGTCCGGCCGGGTGGTCGCGGCGCCATAGGGCTGGATCGATTCCGACTGAACGCGGCCGGACTTGTCCCATTCGATCAGCATGACGAAGCTGTCTCCGTGCTTGATCGAGAGCCGTCCGTCCGGATCGACATTCCAGTCAGTCGCCGCGCGAAGCGTATCGCCGCCGCCATCCATGGGCAGGTCGGCCTTGCCCTGGCGAATGCGCAGGACATCGCCCAGCGGCGGATCGATGCGGCCGAAGTGCTGCTTCAGGTGTGCCACCGTTTCAGACAATACCGTCTTGGGCTCTGGCGGAGCCTTAAGGCCATAGCTGGCCTTCATCGCCGGTTCGAGCACCATCACCGCCAGGGCATCTGCGCCATTGCCGCGGCCATCGGCGGTCATGTCCCAACCGGCCAGCAGGCGCTGGGCCTCTGCCAGATCGCCGGACAGCTTAAGCTTGGCGATGCCATCAAGCATCCAGGCGACATAGCCAGAGCGCTCATAGCCGGTATCGAACTTGATCCGCAGCAGCTCTTCGCGCCCGATCCGGGGTGTTGCCGCCAGCAACCTTGCGGCGCGCAGGGTGCGGTTGGTAAGGTCTGTCTCGACCCCCCAGATGGCCGGGACCTTGGCCGGGTCAAGCTCGCTGCCGGGCCCGGCAGCCAGGAACGGGGTGTTGTTGGCATTGAAAACATAGCCCGAAGCCGGGTTCACCACCTTTGGCACCAGGTTCCAGGCAATTGGGCCCTTCCAGATCAGGTCAGAGCGGTTACCGGGAACGACGCTGCGCCAATTTGGTCCGGCCTTCCGGTCGGGCAGGGCAGCGTTGTACCAATAGGCAATAGTTCCGGTCTTGTCGGCGTAGATGAAGTTGGTGGCGGGCACTGCCTGCATCGCCATGGCTGCCTGCCACTGCGCAAAGTCCTGCGCCTTGGTAAGGCGATAGTACTGGGTGACGCTGTCGATCCGGTCCATCCCCGCATACCGTACCGCGAAGGCCCCGCGAGCATTGACCATCGCCGGGCCATGCGCGGTGCGCCAGACCGTCTTGGCGATCGGCAAGACGAACGGCCCGAAGCGCACGGGCAACCAAACCTTCTCCTTGCGCAGCGGCTGCCATTGCCCGTCAAGGCGATAGCGAGTGCCGCCCTGGTCCAGTTCCAGCTGATAGACATCGATCAGGTCAGGTCGGTTGACCGTGTTGGTCCAGCCCAGGTTGGCGTTGTGCCCGAGGAACGGGAAGGGCGATCCGGGGAATGTCGCGCCGGCGAAATTCCAGCCCTGATCGCTTGCAATCCGCAATTCGTACCAGGCAACGCCGCCGCGCCACGGCTGGTGGCTGTTGGAGAACAGGCGCGTGATGCCATCGCCAGACCGTTTGGGGGCAATGGCAAAGGCGTTGGAGCCCGAGTTCTCTGCAGTTTCCCCCACCGGCAGTGGCATCGGCCGCGCAGTGGCCAATTGATCGCCGCCGCCTTCGCCGAACAGCGGGGCCGGCTTGCCATCCAGGCGTGGGCCATGTTCGGGACGGAATTCGCCTCCCTCGCTCAGCGGCTTGAGCACGCGGTCCAGGCCAAAGAAGAACGGCAGGCGCAAGGCGAAGCCCGTTGCGATATCCTTGCCATTGACCGGAAACAGCCGCGCTAAACGAACTTCGCTGCGATGTTGAGCGGCATAACGGTTGAGGCCGGCGGCATAGGCCTCGAGGATTGCCCGGACATCGGCGGGTAGTTTGTCATAGCCACGATCGGCGGCGCCGCGTGCATCAACGAAGTGGTAAGCAAAGTCGACCCCGGCGCCATCAAGGCCGGCAATGGCGCCATAGCGGCCGCGGGTCATCGCTACCACTTCCTGCAGGGTGTCGAAATCGTCCTCGGCATGGGCCCAGGCCGTGCCGAATGCAACGTCAGCATCCGTCTTGCCGGTGATATGCGGCACGCCCCATTCATCGCGGATGACTTCGGCCTGATAGGCCTGCTTTGGCGGCGGTGCCCCCGGTTGCTCCGCAAGGAACGGTTCCCATGATGCCAGTGTCACCGCTGCTATTCCCGCGACGACAGTCAGGCCACCAAGGCCTTTGCCGATCCAACCCATTTTGCTCCCCTTGCGATTATTCCAGCTTGTGCTTCGCGCCACCTTGAAATGCTGCGTGAAGATGGTCAATTGCGCCGTAACGGGCTGGGGGGCTTGTCTTGGGAGAATCCACAATGCGCCTGCTTCTGGCTGCCACTTGTCTTGCTACCATTGCCGTTCCGACTGCTCCTGTGCTCGCTCAGGCCGTTATCGGTTCGGGCGTCGCCGCTTCTACCGCAGCCAACAGTGCGGAGCGGCCGATCGGCTTTGCCGCCAGTGCACCAACTGATGCGGCGCTGGTTGTGCTGACGGCTGACAAATCCTTGCCTGCGGAAGCTCCGCTTTCCGCGGAGGAGCGCAAGGTGATCGAGGCTGCCCTTGCCAATGCAGGCTTTGCGGCCAAGGCCAATGAAATCGTCTCGCTGCGCGGGATTGGCGCGCGGCCTCGGATCATGATTGTTGGCCTGGGCAAGGACGGTGGCAGCAAGGCAGTGATGGAAGCCGCAGGCAAGGCGGCGCAGGACTTGCGCAGTGAGAAGGCTCCTGTCGCTTTCGTCGGGGCCGGCGCCGCCGCGCTGATGGCCGATGCGGCCTTGGGATATGCGCTGGGGCAATATCGCTTTGACCGTTACAAAGTAACGACAGGAAGTGCGCCTTCGACCGCGCCAGTGGCTGTTATCGGTGGCGAAGCGACTGCAGCAATGGCCGCCTGGACCCGCCGCCATGCAGCGACTGCAGAGGCGGTGCGCTTTACCCGCGATCTGTCAAACGAGCCAGCTTCAGCGGTCTATCCGGACAGCTTCATTGCCCGCACCCGAGAAGCATTTGCCGGCGTGCCCGGTGTTTCGATTGAAGTCCTCGACGAGGCCGCGATGCGCAAGCTCAACATGGGCTCGATCCTGGGTGTAGGACAGGGGAGCCCGCGCGGCTCGCGCCTGCTGCTGGTGACTTACAAGGGTTCTGATGCCGCTCCGCTGGCCATGGTCGGGAAGGGCATCACCTTTGATAGCGGCGGCATCTCGCTCAAGCCTGGATCGGGCATGTGGCGCATGAAGGGTGACATGTCTGGCGCAGCGGCCGTTGTCGGCGCGGCACTCAGCCTCGCCAAAAGCAAGGCCCCGGTCCACGTCGTGGCCGTCGCCGCGCTCGCCGAAAACATGCCGGATGGCAACGCGCAGCGTCCGGGCGATGTCGTCCGGACGATGAGCGGCAAGACCGCCGAGATTTTCAGCACCGATGCCGAAGGCCGCATGGTCCTCATCGACGGGATCGAATATGTCGCGGCCACCCGCAAGCCGGCGGCGATCGTCGATGTTGCAACCCTTACCGGGGCAAAGGTTACCGCATTGGGAGACGAATACGCCGGCCTGTTCGGGCGACATGAAGGCCTTGTGGGGGCAGTTCAGATGGCCGCAGAAGCGACTGGCGAAGCTGTTTGGCGCCTTCCGCTCCATCCCAATTATGCCGAGGACCTCAAGTCGGATATTGCCGACATCAAGCACGGCACCGAGGGCGTGCCGCCAGGGGCCGGCCATGGGGCGCACTTCATTGGCTTCTTTGTCGATCCGGCAACGCCCTGGGCCCATATCGACATTGCCGGCAACGAAATGAGCGACAGTGCCAAGCCGCTTACGCCCAAGGGCGCGACTGGCTTTGGCGTGCGTCTGCTCGATGCGCTGGCGCGGACCTGGCAACCCTGACCTGATCTTTTCTCTTATCACCCTCTTGTGTTGCCGATAAGCAACACTACTTTCGGTGTCACAGGAGGGTGACACACCGATGAACCTCGAAAAATTTACCGATCGCGCCAAGGGCTTTTTGCAGTCCGCGCAGACCGTGGCGATCCGGCTGAACCACCAGCGGATCACGCCCGAACACATCCTCAAGGCGCTGCTCGAAGACAATGAAGGGATGGCCGCTGGCCTGATCCAGCGCGCGGGCGGTAATCCGGCGCTGGCCCAGGCCAGGGTCGATGAAGCGCTCGCCAAGATTCCAGCGGTTTCTGGCAGCGGCGCGCAATCACCGCCAGGCCTGGAGACCGATGCCGTCCGCCTGCTTGATGCCGCCGAGCAACTTGCCGCCAAGGCCGGGGACAGCTTTGTCTCGGTACAACGCTTGCTACAGGCCATCGCGCTGGCCGCGACCAACCCGGCTGGGCAGGCTCTCAAGGCGGCAGGTGTCGATGCGCAGAAACTTGAAGCCGCGATCCAGGAAGTGACCGGCGGGCGCGCGGCGGACAACGCCAGCGCCGAAAACGCCTATGACGCGATGAAAAAGTACGCCCGCGACCTGACCCAGGCGGCGCGTGACGGCAAGCTTGATCCGGTGATCGGCCGCGACGAGGAAATTCGCCGCACCGTCCAGATCCTGGCCCGCCGTACCAAGAACAATCCGGCGCTGATTGGCGAGCCCGGCGTCGGCAAGACCGCAATTGCCGAAGGTCTGGCATTGCGCATTGCCAATGGCGATGTGCCCGACAGCCTCAAGGACCGCCGCCTGATGTCGCTCGACATGGGCAGCCTGATTGCCGGGGCGAAGTACCGCGGTGAGTTCGAAGAGCGGCTCAAGGCCGTGCTCGATGAGGTCAAGGGTGCCGAGGGCGAGATCATCCTGTTCATCGACGAGATGCACACCCTGATCGGGGCAGGCAAGGGCGAGGGGGCGATGGATGCCTCCAACCTCTTGAAGCCAGCCCTGGCCCGCGGGGAATTGCACTGCATTGGCGCAACCACGCTCGACGAGTACCAGAAATATGTCGAGAAGGACCCGGCGCTACAGCGGCGTTTCCAACCGGTCTTCGTGGGTGAACCGACGGTCGAGGACACGATCTCGATCCTGCGCGGGCTCAAGGAGAAGTATGAGCTTCACCACGGCGTGCGGATCGCTGACAATGCGATTGTTGCCGCTGCGACCCTTTCCAACCGCTACATTGCCGACCGCTTCCTGCCCGACAAGGCCATCGATCTGATGGACGAGGCGGCTTCACGTATCCGGATGGAGGTTGAGTCAAAGCCCGAAGAGATCGAAGTGCTTGATCGGCGGATCATCCAGCTCAAGATTGAGGAACTCGCGCTTGCCAAGGAAAGCGACCAGCCATCGAAAGACCGCCTCGCAACCCTGAAGGAAGAGCTGGCGAACCTTGAGCAGCAATCGGCCGAACTGACCACCCGCTGGCAGAACGAGCGCGACAAGATTGCTGCCGAAGGCAAGATCAAGGAAGCGCTCGACCATGCCCGATTGGAGCTGGAGCAGGCCCAGCGCGCCGGCGATCTGGCGAAGGCGGGTGAGCTGTCTTACGGCAAGATCCCCGAACTGGAAAAGCAGCTGGCCGAGGCGCAGGGTGTCGATACGTCCAACATGCTGCTGCGAGAGGAAGTGACCGCTGACGATATTGCAGGCGTGGTCAGCCGTTGGACCGGGATCCCAGTCGATCGGATGATGGAAGGGGAGCGCGAAAAGCTGCTCAAGATGGAAGCGGTGATCGGCCAGCGCGTGATCGGCCAGCAGGATGCGGTTGTGGCCGTTTCAAAGGCGGTGCGGCGCGCCCGCGCCGGCCTGCAGGACCCCAACCGGCCGCTCGGCTCGTTCCTGTTCCTCGGGCCAACGGGCGTCGGCAAGACCGAATTGACCAAGGCGCTCGCTGGCTTCCTGTTTGATGATGACACCGCGATGGTCCGCATCGACATGTCGGAATTCATGGAGAAGCATTCGGTAGCCCGCCTGATTGGTGCGCCTCCGGGCTATGTCGGCTATGAGGAAGGCGGCGTGCTGACCGAAGCGGTGCGGCGTCGGCCCTATCAGGTCGTGCTGTTTGACGAGGTCGAGAAGGCGCACTCAGACGTGTTCAACGTCCTGCTGCAGGTGCTTGATGACGGGCGCCTGACCGATGGGCAGGGGCGCCAGGTGGACTTTACCAACACGCTGATCATCCTGACCAGCAACCTCGGCAGCCAGTACCTGGCGAACCTTGAGGAAGGCCAGGACGTGGAAACGGTCGAGCCGCAGGTCATGGAAGTGGTGCGCGGGCACTTCCGTCCCGAATTCCTCAACCGGCTGGATGAAATTATCCTGTTCCACCGCCTGGGCCATGAACATATGGGCCCGATCGTCGAGATCCAGGTCGGCCGCGTGGCCAAGCTGCTCAAGGACCGCAAGATCACGCTCGACCTGACCGAGGCTGCCAAGCGCTGGCTGGGCCGGGTTGGCTACGATCCGGTTTACGGCGCCCGGCCGCTGAAGCGGGCGGTGCAGCGTTACCTGCAGGATCCATTGGCCGAAAAGCTGCTGGGCGGAGATATTCCCGATGGCAGCACAGTCAAGATCGATGAGGGCGACGGCGGACTGAAGTTCGTGGTCGTTTAGACGGCGCGAACCAATTCGGGCGGCGGTGCGGGTGGGCAAAAATCTGCCCGTCGCCAGATTGGGTCAGCTGGTTCTTCCGGATCGACGGGGGCAAAGTCGAGATAGCCGAAGAACGTTGCAATTTGCCGCTCGGCAGCATCGGTGATTGCGGTTCGCCCGTGCAGAAACCGGGTGTTGTCCAGCACCAGAACATCGCCTTGCTGCCAGTCGATCGCAACAGCGAGCCGGTCACCCGTGGCCTTGATGGCCTGTAGCCATTGCTCTGGCACTGGCGTCATGTCGTCAAGCAAGGGGTGATGGCCGTTGCCATTGTTGAACCGCGCGAACAGCAGGAAATTGCCAAAAGCGGGCCCCTCGGCAAACATCGGGCGGTGCAGAGCGGGGCGCGTGAAATAGCGCGCAACGCGGCCATCGGGCAGTCGCACAAAGCGATAAGGGCAATGCGGCGGCGGTGCCTGCAGCAGGGCATCATCGGGCGTGTCGGTGCCAAGCCAGAAACGCAGCTGTTCAGGCCAGCTGGCTTTGAGATAAATCAGCCGTCGTCCTTCCAGCCCGGCGCGAATTTCAGAGGGCAAGGCCGCTGCCAGTGCAATCCCGTCACAAATCGTCGTAGCTCCACCCGCCTGCGGCGATGACAGGCAGCAGAACAGCGCCGCATCGGGCTTCCACGGCTCCCGCGACAATTCCGGGTGCAGCGCAAAGGCATTGGTTCCGCCGTCAACCGAATAGACTGCCCGGGCCGCGTCGAGACGGGAGCGGCCAGGCGTTTCATTGACCACCGCGGTGCGGCACAGGCTGCGGGCAAAACTGCCGAATTCGTCGAGATCTGCAGCGAATCCGCGCAGGAGCAGCGCGCCATGGGTGCGGTAAAGATCGATAACAGCAGCCCGATCAAGCGCGGTCAGCCGACCTTCGGCTGTCGGGGTGATGGCGACATAGGGCCGGCCTGGCTCGGGTAATAGGATCTGTCCCACAGGCTATGCCATATCGGATCGAACCGACTTGGGCTATAGGCGGGGGATGGATCCTTCAATCGCCCGCCGCTTGGCCAGCCCGGATTTTTATCTCCATGCTCTGGACGGCACAGTGGCGCAGTTCATGCCAATGGACCGCGCTGCCTATCGCCGCTCAATCTTTCTCGATCACCGGATTTCCATGGCTGAAGGGGAGCCATTCGGGCTCGATCTCGCAGGGGCGGCCGGATTTCTCCCAGATGCGCAGCCCGTTGGCTGGATTTTCCATGTTGCGCACTGTGGCTCGACTTTATTGGCGCGTGCGTTGGAGGAGTTAACTGGCACTTTGGTGCTGCGTGAGCCAGTGGCGCTGCGCCAATTGGCACTCGGTTCCAACCGGCAGGCGCTGCCTGCGGTATTGGCGTTGCTGGCACGGCGTTATCCCGGGGACGGTCGGACGGTCATCAAGGCTAATGTGCCGGTGAACTTCATGCTCGATCAGATTGCCGCTGCCGATCCCGGGGCTCCGGCGATCCTGCTTTACAGTCACCTGCCAGACTATTTGCTGGCGGTCTTGCGCAGCCCTAACCACCGTGGTTGGGTGCGCACGATCAGCGGGCAATTGGCCGCGCACATCGGCACCAATGACGCGTCAAGCGATGCTGAGCTGGCTGCAGCGCTGTGGCTTGCCCAGCATCACCGGTTTGCCGATGCGCTGAAGGCCATGCCGCAGGCGCGGACGCTGGAGGCAGAACAATTCTATGCCGACCCGGCCGCAGCCCTGACCAAGGCCGCTGCGTTATATGAATTGCCGTCCGGCCCAGCACTTGCGACGCAAATTGCCGCAGGCCCGCTGTTCGCAACCTATTCCAAAAATTCGGGGCAGGCATTCGACAACGCGGCGCGGCTGGCGCGGCGTGATCACCTGGCCGGGCAGCTGGATGGCGAATTGGCCGAAGCAGCGGCTTGGCTTGATCGCCACGGAGTAGACGCGGATGCTTTGGTGGCAACGCTTGATCAGGCGGCATTGATGGCCTGAGCTCGCCAACTTCCTGCAGCCCCAAAAAGGAAGGGCGGCGAGACCGAAGTCTCGCCGCCCTCACTTTTGCGTTGCGGTTCAGGCCTTAGAAGTTGGCCTTGAACCCGGCGTAGAAGAAGCGACCGAACGTGTCGTACGGGTCACCACCGCTGGTGCCGAGCAGACCGTAAGGCGGCTTGATGTCGGTGACGTTATCGACGCCGGCGTAGAAGCTGTACTTCTTGTCCGCCAGTTCGAAGTTCACGCGCATGTTGTGGTAGATCTTACCCGGGTAGAACGCGACCGGGTACTGATCGAGGTTCTGCGGATCCAGCGTGGCGAGCTGACCTGGGATGCAGGTGCGGCCCGACAGACCGGTGCTGCCCGAGGTCGGGCAGAGGCCGGTGTACTGGTTCTGGGCTTCCCATGCGCCGACAGCCTGCTTGCCGATATAACGTGCCGAGTAAGTCACGTCGACCGCGCCGAAATCATAGTTGATCGAAGCGTTGGCCGCCCACATCGGATCGCCGAGCTCGCCAAGCTGGCGGTTCGGGACCTTGGGGTTGGTCGGATCGGTGTAGTTGTCGAGGGTGGTGACGCGGGTTGCAATCGCACGAACCGACAGGCGCTGGCCGTTTTCGAAGGTCTTGCGATAGCTCAGGTCAAAGTCAAAGCCGCGAGCTTGCTGCTTTGCAAAGTTGACCCCGCCCGAGATGACAGCTGGCTGCACGAACAGGCCGGTCGAGCGATCGCGGTTCACGGTCGCGCAGAACGGATTGTTGATGCCGGTCGGGCTGTCATAGCACAGGTTCAAGATGGTCTGTGCACCCAGCGACGCGATCAGGTTGGTCACGTCGATCTTGTAGTAGTCCACCGTGAAGTTGAGGCCCGGCAGGAAGCGCGGTTCAACAACCATGCCCAGGGTCAGCGACTTGCCACGCTCCTGAACCAGAGTGGGGTTGCCGCCCGACACGAAGCCGGTCGACGAGGTGCGCGCGGTGCAGTTCACCCACGGGCTACCCAGCACGCGCTGGTTGGCCGGAACCGACGAGGTGGTGCAGGCATCAACTGTCGCTTGGTTGAACGTGGTCGGCACCCCGGCAGCCGCGCAGTTGGCGGTGCGGTTAGCATTGTTCGAAATGCTGTTGGTGTCGCACGGGTCGGTGATCTGAGCGAAGTTCTGGGTCTGCGGGTAGAACAGGTCACCCTGCGTCGGAGCACGCACCGAGGTCGCATAAGCGGCACGGAAGCGGAGATCCGAAATCGGAGCGTAGATACCCTGAACGTTCCAGGCCCAGACGGTGCCGGCGGCGGTGTTGTAGTCCGACACGCGTCCTGCTCCGCTGACGGTCAGTTCCTTGGCCAGCGGCGCATCCTTCAGCAGCGGAAGGCTGATTTCGCCGAAGGCTTCCTTAACGGTCAGCTTCGGCGGAGCGAAGGTTGCAAAGCGGTTGAAGAAGAACGCGCCGTTCTTCGAAGCCGCATCGTAATCGCTGAAAGCGGTTTCTTCACGATATTCACCGCCGAGCGCGAAGCTGACCGGACCGCCGGGCAGTTCGAACAGCTGCGAAAGGTCACCGCTGACGCTGGCAAGAGCAACGAATTCGGTGGCCCGTTCGTTACGGGTGGCGGTGCCGTTCGAGAAGGCACGTGCCGCTTCGGTCGACTGGCCATAGCCGAACAGGTTCAGCGGAACGCAGTCCGGGCGGGCATTGGTTACAGCATTGACGCGGCAGACAACGCGCTGGCCGTCGCCGTTCAGGACGAAGTTCGTGCCGGTGTAACCGGCCGGGGCCAGCACGGCGTCAACTGCGAGCGCCATACCGTCCGCTGCCGTACCGGCGTCGTTGCGGATGCGCGCGACGTTGATCGCGTTCATGTTGGTTTCAAGGCGACCGTAGTTAAACGAAACTTCGTACTTCCAGTCATCGTTGAAGTCGCCTTCAACGCCGCCGACAATGCGATAGGTTTCACGCTTGTGGGTTTCACCGCGACCGCCAAGGTCAACGTTGAAACGCGAAAGCGTAAAGGTACGGGTGTTGGTCGCACCGGTCGTGCAAACGCCGTTGTTGGCCAGGATCGTGCGGTTGGCGCCAGTGAGGAAGCCGTTGTCACAGAACCAGGTCGGGTTGAAGGTCGCCGAAGCGATGAAGGTCGGCTGACCTTCCTGGTTGGCCTTCACGCGAACATACTTGGCTTCAACGAAGGGACGGAAAGCTTCCGACATGTCGAAGTGCGCAAGGAGGTTAACGGCGATGCGTTCACCCTTCGGCAGCATCTGACCGGTATTGCGCAGGGTCGAACCGTTGCCGCCCTTGATGTTGGTCGAACCACCCAATTCGTAGTTGCCCTCAGGCACGTCGACATAAAGCTGGCCCGAGTTGTTGAAGCGCAGGTACTGTCCAACACCGACGCGGCCGATGGTGCCGCCGTCCGAGATCGAACCGTTCTTCACGCCGCATTCGAAGTTGGTGTCGAAGATACCGTCGGTACCGTTAGGCTCACCAGCGGTCGGCTCAATCGTCTGGAACTGGCAGCGGCCCGAGATGGCGCCGGTCAGATAATCGCGTGCGAGGAAGCGAACTTCTTCCTGGCGGGCGTATTCAGCCGAGACGGCAACGTTGCCGCGACCATCGGCGAAGTTCTTGCCCCAGGTGCCGGCGATGAAGTGGCTGCCGCGGTCGCCGCGCGACGAGATGCCGCCCTGACCACGCAGGCTGATGCCGTCGTAATTGCGCTTCAGCACAAAGTTCACAACACCGGCGACGGCGTCCGAACCGTAAACGGCCGAGTTGCCGCCGGTGACCACATCGACGCGCTCAAGCAGGTCAACCGGGATCGTGTTGACGTCAACCAGGTAGTCGCCCGGCGATGCGGTGATGTGGCGCTTGCCGTTCACCAGCACCAGGGTGCGCGAAACGCCAAGGCCGCGAAGGTCAAGGATGTTGAGGCCCGAAGTCCCGATGAAGCGGGTCGAGTTGCCTTGACTGTAGGTAGAGCGCAGCGACGGAAGATCGTTGAGCGCGTCACCCAGCGAGACATCGCCGGTTTCGGTCAGCTCGCCAACCGAAACCGAGGTCAGCGGCACGGCCGAGCTCAGGGTCGGGCGCGCGATACGCGTACCGGTAACGACGATCTGGCTGCCTTCTTCCGAATCGCAAACACCGTTCGCGTTTTCGTCGGTGCAATCGGCTGTTGCCTGATCCTTGGTTGCCTGCGCGTCTTGCGCATAGGCCGGCGTGGCGGCTGCGACAGCGCCAAACATGGCCACCGCGATGGCGGCGCTTTCAAGGCTGGTCGCACGATAAAGTGCTGACTTGCTGAAGAACTTCATATATTTAGCCCCTTGATCTTGACCCGACGGATGGTCGGATAAGCACGGTTTGCAATCCCGTGAGACGGGAATCGCGTGTCTGGCCCCTCGCGAAGCCGGATAGGCCCTCGTGAAATAAGAGATCACCGCGCGCAATTTGGAAATAAGGCTAGGTCACATTTCGGGGGGGCTTGTTGTCATTTTACAACAGGGGTCTGTCAGATCCCCGTGGCCCCTTGGGCGCCCAACGCGATGTACGCTTGACGCTCCAACGACGCCCCCTTAATCGATCGATTAAACCACCCGTAAAAAAGGAATCGGATCTATGGCAACGGCCTACATCGTTGATGCAGTGCGTACCGCCGGCGGGCGCCGCGGTGGGCGCCTTGCAGGAGTTCACCCGGTCGATCTTGCCGCAGCCACGCTTGATGCGTTGGTTGGCAGGACCGGGGTTGATCCGAACGCGGTTGACGATGTGATCATGGGCTGCGTCAGTCAGGGCGGTCAACAGGCCGGCCAGGTTGGTCGCAACGCCGTCTTGGCGTCAAAGCTGCTGCCTCAATCGACCCCGGCTGTAACGATCGATCGCCAGTGCGGTTCCTCGCAGCAGGCAATCCAGTTCGCCGCCCAGGCGGTGATGAGCGGCACGCAGGATGTGGTTATCGCCGCTGGGATTGAGAGCATGACCCGCGTGCCCATGGGTTCCACTGCGGTCTTTCACATGAAAGAAGGTTTGGGGAACTACAAGTCGCCCGGGCTTGAGGAAAAATATCCGGGCGACAGCTGGTCGCAGTTCATGGGCGCCGAGATGATCGTCAAGAAGCATGGCTTCACCAAGGACATGCTCGACCAGTTCGCCCTGAACAGCCATCTGCGAGCCAAAGCGGCCACCGAGGCTGGTGCCTTCAAGAATGAGATCGTGCCGATCGAGATCGAAACCCCCGACGGGAAGCGGTGGCACACCATCGACGAAGGCATCCGCATGGACGCGACGCTGGAAGGGATCGCCGGGGTCAAGCTTCTTTCCGAAGGCGGTTCGCTGACCGCGGCCACTTCCAGCCAGATCTGCGATGGTTCTTCGGCCGCGCTGGTCGTTTCGGAAGAGGCGCTGAAGCGCTATAACCTGACCCCGCTGGCGCGCATCCACACCCTGACTGTGACTGCTGGTGATCCGGTGATCATGCTGGAAGAGCCGTTGTTCGCGACTGACAAGGCGCTGGCCAAGGCAGGACTGAAGATCGGTGACATTGACCTCTATGAAGTCAATGAAGCTTTCGCCTCGGTGCCGATGGCCTGGCTCAAGCACACCGGGGCCGATCCCGAAAAGCTCAACGTCAATGGCGGCGCCATTGCCCTGGGTCACCCGCTGGGCGCTTCGGGCACCAAGCTGATGTCGACACTGCTGCATGCGCTCAAGGCGCGGGGCGGAAAATATGGTTTGCAGACGATGTGCGAAGGCGGCGGCGTTGCCAATGTCACAATCGTCGAAATGTGCTGATTTAACTGAACCGGAGTTATTGAAATGAAACTCGACAACACTGTTGCTGCCGTTGTTACCGGTGGCGCTTCGGGCCTTGGAGCGGCCACGGCCCGTGCGCTGGCTGCTAAGGGCGTGAAGGTCGCGATTTTTGACCTGCAGGAAGAAAAGGGCAAGGCGATGGCCGCCGAAATCGGCGGCGTGTTCTGCGAATGTAACGTCACTGATGATGCCTCGGTCGACGCTGCCTTTGCCAAGGCCCGCGAAGCCCACGGCCAGGAACGAATCCTGGTCAACTGCGCCGGCACTGGCAACGCGATCAAGACCGCCAGCCGCAGCAAGGAAGATGGTTCAATCAAGCACTTCCCGCTCGATGCTTTCAACTGGATCGTCCAGATCAACCTGGTCGGCACCTTCCGCTGCATCGCCAAGTCGGCTGCGGGCATGATGACCCTGGAGCCGCAGGCAGACGGTGATCGCGGTGCAATCGTCAACACTGCTTCGGTTGCCGCCGAAGATGGCCAGATGGGTCAGGCGGCCTATTCGGCTTCGAAGGGCGGTGTAGTTGGTATGACTCTGCCGATCGCGCGCGATCTGGCGGGAGAGAATATCCGCGTGAACACGATTCTGCCGGGCATCTTCGACACCCCGCTGCTGGCTGGTGCGCCGCAGAACGTGCGCGATGCACTGGGTGCTTCGGTGCTCAACCCCAAGCGTCTCGGCAATCCCGATGAATATGCCAACCTTGCGATGTGCATGATTGAAAACGGATACTTCAATGGCGAGGACGTCCGCCTCGATGGCGGCATCCGCATGACGCCGCGCTAAGCAATGAACCTGGCCGGGCGCCACTGGCTGGCGCCCGGTCCTGCCTCCCCGGGAGAGAGACATGGGCTATTCGCAGATCGACCTTCACGTTGGCGAAGGGATCGCCACCCTGACCCTTAACCGGCCGGAGAAGATGAATGCCTTCACTGGCACGATGATGAACGAAATCATCGATGCCATGGACCGTACCGACGCCGATGATAGCGTCCGGGCGGTGATTTTTACCGGTGCCGGTGACCGCGCATTCTGCGCCGGAGCCGACCTGACACCCGAGGACGGCCGCGCCGTGTTTGCGGATGCGGCCCCGGTCGAGGATCTGTCCGATCCGCGCGTTCGCGATGGCGGCGGCCTGCTGACCCTGCGGTTGTTCCAATCCAAGAAGCCCCTGATTTCGGCCTGCAATGGCGCCGCCGTGGGCGTCGGCGTTACCATGCAGCTGCCGATGGACATTCGCCTTGCCAGCGATAACGCGCGCTTTGGCTTTGTCTTTGCCCGCCGCGGCATCGTGCCAGAGGCCTGCTCCAGCTGGTTCCTGCCCAAGATTGTCGGGGTCAATCAGGCGCTCGAATGGTGTATGACCGGCCGCATTTTCGGCGCCGAGGAAGCCCTCAAGGCCGGTCTCGTTCGCTCTGTTCATTCGCCGGGTGAGCTGCTTGATGCCGCGCGCGGCCTGGCCCGCGAGATTGCCGACAATACCTCTGCCGTTTCGGTTGCGATGACCCGCGCCATGCTGTGGCGCATCCCCTCGGGTTCGCATCCGATGGAGGCGCACAAGGTTGATAGCAGGGCTATCTATCGCCTGTCGAAGGGCGGGGATGCAAAGGAAGGTGTGCAAAGCTTCCTTGAAAAGCGCCCACCCGCCTTTCCGCTACGGGTCTCTAGCGATATGCCGGACTTCTATCCTTGGTGGGGAGAGGAGCCGCCCTTCGCATGAGCCAGTCGCCGGCCATTGACCAGAATGATGCGCCAGAAGGTGCGCGCGAGCTCTTGCTGCATACCGCCTCGACGATCATGCGCGAGGGCGACATTGTCGATATTTCGCTATCCGAATTGTCGCTGCGTTCGGGGCTCAACTCGGCGCTGGTGAAGTATTACTTCGGCAATAAGGCTGGGCTGATGAAGGCCCTGCTCGATCGTGATATGCAGGACATTGTCCACGCGGTCGACGCGCTGATGGCCAAGGACATGAGCCCCGAAGTGCGCCTGCGTCGTCACATTGGTGCAGTGGTCGATACCTATTACAAGACGCCCTATCTTAACCGGCTGCTGATGCGGCTGGTACGCGAGAGCGATCCTGATGAAGCGCACCGGATTGCCGATTCCTATCTCAGTCCGCTCAGCCAGGCCTATGATCGGCTGATCAAGGACGGCGTCAAGCAGGGGGTCTTCCGCAAGGTCGATCCGCAGTTGTTCTATTTCACAACGACCGGCGCGTGCGACCGGTTCTTTTCGTCGCGCCTGGTGCTCAAGCATTGCTATGATACCGAGGCGCTGACCGAGGAACTGCGTGATCGCTATCGCGAACATTGCATCGATTTCATCATGGCGGGGATCCTCGCGCACAACTGAGCGGAGGTTCGGCATGAATACCTGGCACATCGGCGTGATCGGCGGGTCGGGCCTGGCCGGCGGCGTCGGGCTCCAGCAGGCGCAGGAAATTGCGGTTGAAAGTCCGTTTGGCGAACCCTCTGCTGCTGTAACAACCGGAACCCTGGAAGGCGTGCGCGTGACGTTCCTGCCGCGTCACGGGCCTGGCCACGCCATTCCGCCCGCTTCGGTCAATTACCGCGCCAACATCGATGTGCTGAAGCGCTGCGGCGTGACTGACCTTATTGCGCTGTCCGCGATCGGCTCTCTGCGCGCAGATATGGCGCCGGGGCAGATGGTGGCGGTCGATCAGTTCATTGACCGCACGGTCAGCCGTCCGGCCAGTTACTTCGGCCCCGGGCTGGTGGCCCATGTCAGCCTGGCCGATCCGGTTTGCCCGCGCCTGGCGGCTGGCCTTGCGGACGCGGTCGAGGCTGAGGGGGCAACCGTGCACCGT
Source organism: Novosphingobium sp. APW14 (assembly GCF_032337075.1). Classification (NCBI taxonomy): domain Bacteria; kingdom Pseudomonadati; phylum Pseudomonadota; class Alphaproteobacteria; order Sphingomonadales; family Sphingomonadaceae; genus Novosphingobium; species Novosphingobium sp. APW14. The sequence goes on along the minus strand of NZ_JAVYAB010000004.1, from coordinate 201,808 downwards.
GGCGGCACCTATGTGGCGATCGAAGGACCGCAATTTTCGACGCGCGCCGAAAGCCTGCTTTATCGCCAATGGGGCGGTGACGTGATCGGCATGACCGCGATGCCGGAGGTGCGGCTCGCCCGTGAGGCGGAGCTACCTTACGCCTTGCTGGGCATGGTTACCGATTACGACGCCTGGCGAACGGGCGAATCCGGGGTTGAAGCCGCCGAGGTGCTGGCAGTGATGCATGCCAATGTCGCGCTGGCAGGTAAGGTCCTGCGCCGGTTCCTGGCTGCCCTGCCGGCACGCCGGGAAGACAGCCCAATTGACCGGACGCTGGACCATGCGATCATGACTGCCGAGGCGGCCCGTGATCCGATGCTGGTCGCAAAACTGGGCGCGGTTGCAGGAAGGGTGCTGGGATGAGCGATCTGGTCCTCTACGACTACTGGCGATCTTCCGCCGCCTATCGCGTGCGGATCGCGCTGAACCTGAAGGGCCTGTCATGGACCTCGCATCAGATCGATCTGGTCACCGGGGAACAAGGCGGCGATGACCATCTGGCGCGCAACCCGCTCGGGCTGGTGCCGGTGCTGGAAGTGGATGGCGAGGCAATTGCCCAGTCGCTGGCGATCATCGACTATCTCGACGCCCGCTGGCCCGAACCGTGCCTGCTGCCCGCCGATCCAATGGCGCGAGCCCATGTGTTGGGCCGGGCAATGACGATCATCTCCGAGATCCACCCGCTGCAGAACCTGCGCGTCCAGAACTTTCTCCGCGATGATCTGGGTATTGATGCAGAGGGGGTTGGCCGCTGGCTGCACCGCTGGCTGGGCGATGGCCTGGCTGCGCTGGAGGCGGTGGCGCCGGAGCATGGTCTGTTTGGCGGCTCCCAGCCCAATCTGATCGACGTCTGCCTGGTGCCGCAGATGTACAGTGCGCGCCGCTTTGCCCTGCCGCTGGACGCCTTTCCGCAGCTGGTTCGGATTGACGAGGCACTTCGCGCGATCCCCGCAATTGCTGCGGCCGCGCCAGAAGCGGTAAAACCGACCTGATGCGCTTGGCGCAGTAAACCGGTTGCACTAGAAACCGATTCGATGGCCCAAAAAAGTTCCCGCTTGGCGGATTTCCTGCCTTACCTGATGTCGGTCACGACCAACGCCGTCAGTGATATGATCGCCAGCGAGTATCGCGCCCGCTTTGGGCTGAAGATCCCGGAATGGCGGGTGATGGCTGTCCTTGGCGATGCCGGGGCGCTTACCCAACGGGCTTTGGTCGTGGCGACGCGGATGGACAAGGTTGCAGTCAACCGGGCCTGCAAGGTGCTGGAAGATCGCGGGCTTGTGGGGCGCAGTCCCAATGCCGATGATGGCCGTTCGCATCACATCGAGCTGACCTCTGCCGGCAAGGCTGTGCATGCTGAAATCATGCCGCTGGCGATTGATATGGAGCGGCGCCTGTTCGCCCAACTTACCGCTTCCGAAATCAACGAATTCAAGGCGCTTCTCGCGCGGATCACGGCCCGGGTTGCGGAACTAGAAGCTGAAACGAAGGAATAGACGCAATGAAGCTGGCTAGCCTTCCTCACGAACGCGACGGGCGCCTTGCAATCGTCAGCAAGGATTTGGTCTGGTGCAGCGATGCATCGCATCTGGTGCCGACGCTTCAGGCCTTGCTTGATGATTGGGACCGGCACTTTCCGGTCTTGCAGGCCCTGGCGATCGAGCTTGAGCACGGCGCGATCCCCCGCGAGCGGTTCCATGAGCGTGAAGCCCTGGCACCGCTGCCGCGCGCCTATCAGTGGGCGGATGGCTCGGCCTATGTCAATCACGTCGAACTGGTCCGCAAGGCGCGCGGGGCCGAACTGCCGGAGAGCTTCTGGCACGATCCGCTGATGTATCAGGGCGGCAGTGATGACCTACGCGGCGCGCGGGCGCCGATCACCCTGGCCGATGAAGCCTGGGGCTGCGATATGGAGGCCGAGATCTGCGTTGTGACCGGGGACGTGCCGCAAGGTGTGTCACCTGAGGCCGCGCTGGACCATGTCCGTCTGGTTGGACTGGTCAATGACGTATCGCTGCGCAATCTTATCCCGGACGAGCTGGCGAAAGGCTTTGGTTTCGTCCAGTCGAAGCCGGCCAGCCATTTCTCTCCTGTATTCGTTACCCCTGATGAGCTGGGCGATGCCTGGGTGGGTGGACGGCTCAATCTGGTCTTGCGGGTTGACCTGAATGGTGAGGCGTTCGGTCGCGCCGAAGCGGGCGAGGAATGCACCTTTGATTTCGGCACGCTGATTGCTCACCTCGCCAAGACGCGGCGGGTGAGTGCGGGGTCGATCATCGGCTCAGGCACGGTATCGAACCGCGATCCCGATGGCTCCCCGGGTCGGCCCTGCAAGGATGGCGGTCGCGGTTATTCCTGCATCGCCGAACAGCGGATGATCGAGACCATCGCCACGGGGAAGCCGGTTACGCCTTTCTTGCGGTATGGCGATACGGTCCGGATCGAAATGCGCGATCGTGCCGGCCATTCAATCTTTGGGGCAATTGACCACAGCGTCGTGAAGCCCTGATTGACCAAACCGGGCCGTTTCCCGTGTGAGAATCGGCCCGGCTGGGACAACCCGTTGCGCAGGTCGCTCAGCCGCCGCCGTTGGTCGGGCCATTGGCCGAGAAGGCATCGGCGATAGAGCAGGCCGCCGGGCCAAGGATAACCACAAATAGCACCGGCAGAATAAACAGGATCAGCGGCACGGTCATGATCGCCGGCAGACGCGCGGCCTTTTCCTCGGCGCGCATCATGCGTTCGTTTCGGAACTCTGCCGAAAGCACGCGCAGTGCCGATGCCAGCGGCGTGCCATACCGTTCAGTCTGAACCATGGTTGTGGTCACGCCCTTCACCGCTTCCAGATTGACGCGCCAGGCCAGATTTTCAAACGCTTGGCGTCGCTCGCTAAGGAAGGACAATTCAATTGCGGTCAGGGCGAATTCGTCGCCCAGTTCCGGATATGCTCGACCCAGTTCACGCGCCACGCGATTGAATGACGCGTCCACTGTTAAACCCGCTTCGGCACAAATCACCAGCAGGTCCAGTGCATCGGGAAGCCCCTTGCGGATTGCATCGGTGCGTTTGGAGATCAGGTTGCCGATGTAAAGTTCGGGTCCCTTGTAGCCGAGGCCGATAGCCGCTGCGAATGCCATCAGCCGCTTCATGCCGCCCCAATCCGGGAAGAAATTGATCCCGTAGACAACAAAAGCCACGCTCCCGCCCAGGACGATTGGCAGCACCATCCGCGCGAAGATGACAATGATCCCCAGTTCCTTGTTGCGGATCCCGGCCTGGGCCAGCTTCTGCTGAATGACCTCAAGCTGACTTTGCTGCAGAACCTTCAGGCTCGACAGCGTGTCCTTCATCTTGTCAGCCGTCTCGCTCTTACGAACGAGCGAGGCGCGTTTCTTGGCGGTTTGGGTGACGATCCCGCTCTTAAGCTGGTCACGGCGCTCATTCAGCGCTTTGACCCGCTTTACCATCGGGTCGCGGATTGTGACGGCCGTATAGATCGCGAACATCATAGCTACCGCGGCAAGACCTGCGAGGATCGAGCCAGCCCAGAGAACGTCAACGCCAAGCAGCGTCGGACCGGGAGGGGTATTGATCATATCCTGTTCCTGTCCCTGCTTAGATTTCGAAGCTGACCATTTTGGCCATGATGAAGGCCCCGATCGACATCCAGGTCAGACCGCCCAGGCCTGTCACGATGAGGCGCTCATCGCTGAAGAACCCGCTCAAATAGCCCGGGTTAATCCCGTAAATCATGATGAAGACGATGAACGGAAGTGCGCCGACGATATAGGCTGAAGCTTTGGATTCAGAGCTCATGGCTTTGATCTTGAGCTTCATCTGGGCGCGCTTGCGCAAGACATCTGCCAGGTTCGAAAGCGTTTCGGCCAGGTTCTCGATCGCGTCAGTCAAGCCGCGGCCAGGTTCAAGATCCAGCGCGAGGGCACCAGTGCCGAAATGGATATCGAGATCGAGCAGGGCTGTCGGCAGCTTTTCATCGCCGCTGTAAAGCCAGGCAAGGGATGTTGCGATGGTTGATGCTCCAACGCCGCCGCGGGTGCCAATCACGCCAACGGACACGTGCTTCTTCGCCGCCGCCGGGTCATGCGATTTCGGGGCGGCGAACACGGCCTGGGCGTTGATCAGCGCGTCGCGGACCTGACCGGGAACTAGCGGCTTGAGCAGGTAATCCTGAATGCCGCTGCCAAGCAGGTCGCGATAGAGCCGGACATCGTTCACCTGGCCGATCGCAATCACCACGGTTCCAGGCTCGCAGACTTCGGCCAGCGCGTTGATATCGCTCAGCGGATCGCCGCTTTCCGACAGGTCGACCATCAGGATGTTGGGGCTGGCCGAGATCGACAGGGATTGGACCGCGTTGCGCAGTCCGCCCTTGTTGCATTTCTCGGGCTGCCAGCCCATTTCGATGACCACGGGGCGCAGGACATCAAGCGCTACATCGTCACAGATATAAGCACTGAAGGCGTCACGATTTCCGGCCGCGCCGGGCTTCCAAGGTGCATTCATGGCTTACTTCCCGCCCTGCGTGGAGTTCTGCTTCAGACCGCCTTCGCCCGTAGGCTTGGCTTCGCGATACATGTCGATTGCCTTGTTGCCGCTCATCACGACGGTCCGACCAGTGCTGTTGGCGCCCTTGAGCAGATGCTCCGGATCAGCCACCATTGCCGCCAGGTTAGCGTTCGATGCGCAGCCGTAATTGCTGCTGGTTGCGTTCAGCAGGTTAGCGTCCGATTTTGCCGACCAATCCGGGCAACCCGGGACTTGAGCAGTTGAACGCGTCACCACAATTCGGGCCATGCCCGGATTGACAGCGCCAGGGGTAACCGGTGCCGTATCACCCACCAAAAGGCCAAAGCGGCCAGCAACGGCCTCCACGGCAGCGCGTGTCGCGCCGCTTGAAAGCGGATCATCAATCGTGATCCGATCACCGTACCGCAGGTCAAGCGCCTCAAACCAGCCAGCCAGCCGCCGAACTTCGGGCAACGAGATGCCGCCGGGGTTGGTGGCCACATCGAGCGTATAGTTGGTCCGGCTCACGACGGGCTGGTGAATGCTTTCAAGCTGCTGGTTTTTGGGCATACCGCCGCAACCGGCCAGCAGAGTTCCCAGCGAAAGAGCGATGGCGGCGCCAAGCGCCTTGCGGTTTGGGTTGCTAGACATGGTCGTCACCTCTCTCAATTCATGCTGAAGCCAGGCGTCGCAGCTGCGGCAGCTGCGGTGCGGGACTTCTTTTTCGGGCGCTTGTCTTCAACCGGGCCGAGTGCAGGCGGGGTGTCCAGCTGGCCTACCTTGGGGGCAGTCGCAGTTGCTGGCACGGCCGAAGGTGTCGGACGATTGGCGCCTGACTTTCCGTTGTTTTCTTGGTTGCCGAAAACGCGCTGGATGTCGTTTGGCGTCTGGTAGCCGTCGGTCGGCAGCTTGATGTCGTTGGCATCGACCGGATTGACCAGATAGGGCGTCACAACGATCACCAGCTCGGTCTCGCCGCGTTGGAAATTGGTTGAGCGGAATAACGAGCCCAGGATTGGCATATCGCCCACGCCGGGCAGCTTCTTTACTGTGTTCTGGGCACTGTTGCCCATCAGGCCTGCGATCATGAAGCTTTGGCCAGAGCCCAGCTCGATCGTGGTTTCGGCGCGGCGCACAGTCAGGGCCGGCACATTGAAGCCATTCAGCGTAATCGAACCCTGGCTTGAAAGTTCCGACACTTCCGGCCGGACGCGCATCGAGATGCGGCCATTGGCAAGCACGGTCGGGGTATAGGCCAGGCTGACACCAAAGCGCTTGTATTCAACCGAGGTGCTGCCAAGCCCTTGGCTGATCGGGATCGGGTACTCACCACCGGCCAGGAAATCAGCCGTTTCACCTGACAGCGCGGTCAGGTTCGGTTCTGACAGGCTGGTGACCAGGCCCAGCGATTCGCCCATGTCGAGTGCGCCGAGCAGATCCATGCCAAACAGTTTGGTTTGCATCGCCAGTGTGCTGCCGACCGCGGCGGGCAGGATGGACGAGCCCGGGATCTCTTTGAACTGGCCGGGGTTGTTGAGGTCGGGAACTGCCACTTTGACCTGATTGCCTGTGCCAAGCGCCTGATTTGGACCAGCATAAAAGTTGGGCGCGAAGCTGCGGCCCTGGCCGATCCCGAACTGCATGCCGGAACTGGAATCGATGGTGGTCAGGTTGGCGCCCAGCGACTTCACCAGCGTGCGGCTGACCTCAGCAAACTTGACGCGCAGGTTCACCTGCAGCGGGGTGGCCGTTTTGAGGCGGGTGATTACATTGGCATCCTTGCCAACAAATGCCTCGACCAGCCGCTTGGCCTCCGACGCATCTTCTGGCGAGGCAACCGTTCCTGTCAGTAGGAAGGTGTTGCTGCCCATTGTCGAAACGGCAACCTTGGCATCGGGCATAGCCATTCGCAGCATTGTGTCGACGCTATCAATATTGGAGCCAACGCGGACATTGGCCGACCAGATGATGTCGCCAGCGGCGTTGCTAGCGTATACGGTTGTTTCACCGCCGGCCTTGCCGAAAACATAGAGCTGGCGCTGCGACTTGACCTGCACGTCGGCGATCGAGTCATTGGCGACGAAAACGTCTGCCATTGCGCCGCCAACAGTGACCAGCTGGCCGCGACCGATTGACAGCACAACGTCATTGGCCGGGCGGCTGAGCGACTGAGCCTGCGTCGCCGAGGCGGGCAGCAATGCCAGCGGCGCCAGCATGCAACTTGCACAGAGCAGGGAGGTGGCAAGGCGTTTCATCTGGTTGCCTTTCAAAAGGACGATCGCGGAGCGGCTGATGGTCTTGCTCATCTCAGTGCTTCCCGACCTGTTCGATGACGGTTGATTTGCCGCGGGTGATGCGAACGACCGGGCCCTGAGGGGCGGCGGCAGACGGCGCGGACGGTGCGGACGGTGCGGCCGAACGGGCTAAGGGCGCTGCAGGCGCTGCCGACGACATTGCTGGCGCAGCCGGTGCCGCAATGCTGCGGCGCTGGAAGCGCGATACATCGCCACCCGTGACATAGGTGATGCCAGCGTCCAATGGACGGTTCATCGCCTGGCCGATCAGCTTTTCTTCCTGTTCCTTGCTTGCCCCCGGTGGGACCTTGACCGTTCCGCTGGCGATCGCCTGATCTAGCTCGGACTGATTGTCGGCAAGGCTACGCAGCGACAGGCTGATCGTGCCGATGGTCTGTGCAACGGCAACCTTCTCCGCAATCTTGGGTGTTACTTCAACGGTGACTGTGCGGAAGTCTCGAACCACGGTCTTGCCTTCGACAATCTCGGTCTCGGTCGATTGGTCTGTCGCCAGTACACGGACGTTGCGCAGGATGGTTTCCGCGGTCTTTAGGGATTCTTGATCGCCTTCGGCCCGAACTGACTGCGTCAGCACAAGATCAACATGGTCTCCCGGGAAGACGAAGCCACCCACGCCGGTCTTTTGTGAAACCGGTATGGTAACCGCGCGCATACCCGGGCCAAGTGCGGCTGCAAGAAATCCGCGGTCACCAGGCGATACAAGCGCGCCCTGGGTCACCGGCTGGCCAGCGGTGATTGGATAGCGGACCACCGTGCCAGCTTGTTCATGTCGGCCTCGCCGTCGATGAAATAGGCGTCCTGCACCATTTCTTGCGGCCAGGCCTGGAACGAGATCGAATCCGCCGTGATAATTGTGCCGACAGGCAGGGCTCGCTGAGCAACCAGAACTTTTGGTCCCTGCGGTACGGGCTGGGCTGCTTGTGCCTGAGGCGTTGCCGCTCCCGTGAACAGGCTTTTCGCTGCCATGGCGGTGCCGATCGCAACGACCAGCGCGCCAAGCAGCAACATCAGCTTCTTCTTATCCATGGCCTTGCAAGCCCCCTAGAGAAAATACCAATATCAATCCGTAATGATGCCAAGTGGTTAAGATCAGGTTCACCCAATCCCACTTGCAACTGCCGCTGCCTTTGTGACAGGCAGGAACTGGCTTGCCAGGGTCCACAAACCGGCGCTGGAGATCGCAACGCCATAGGGAATGGCGAGCCGTTCGCGGCGGCGGCGCGCACCGTGCCAGAAGGCCAGCACGATGGTCAGCAGACCACCGAGCAGAGACATCATGACAACCAGCTTGAGAAACCAGAGCGGGCTGATCCAAAGCGCCAGAGCAGCCAGCAACTTCACATCGCCACCGCCCATCGCGCGCAGAGCAAACAGGCCGGCACAGATCGCCAAGGTTATCGCGGCGAGGCCGACTTGCCAGGCGACGCCCGGCCAAAGCCCCAGATCGCTGGCCCACCAGTAAAGCGGTGCGGTCAGTGCAATCGCCGCATTCAGCCAGTTATCGATTTGGCGACGGCGAATGTCGGTAACTGCGGCAACGACCAGCGCGATTGCCAAGGCCGCCAGCAGTACGTATTGGAATTCGATGTCCGGCATTGCCCGCCCCCTTGTCTCAAGGGCAGGAATACAGGGCATGGCTTACTAAACAGTAACCACCGTCAGGAGGCTGGAATTAGCCAAATGTCTGCTGCCTTCGCTCGCCGGGTTGTTCCGGCTGGAGCAATTGAGAGCAACTGGATCGCGGCTGATCGTCATCCCCTTCGCCGGATCGACTGGGTGCCACCCCATGCAAAGGGTTCGATCCTGTTTCTGACCGGGCGAGGAGACTTCTACGAGAAGTACATCGAGGCCATGGCTCGCTGGCACGACCGGAACTGGGCGGTCTCAGCATTTGATTGGCGCGGCCAGGGCGGCTCTGGTCGGCTGGGCAGCGATCCCTATACCGGTCATGTCGAAGACTTTGGCATCTGGGTCGAGGATCTGCGGCAATTCTGGCACGAATGGGTCAGCACGAAGCCGGGGCCGCATTTCGTGATCGGTCATTCGATGGGAGGGCATCTTGCCCTGCGGGCCACAGCGCAAGGCGCGATCAAACCAAAGGCATTGGTCTTGTCCGCACCCATGTTGGGCCTGCGCGATGGCAATATGCCCGATTGGCTGATGCATGCCGCAGCGCGGGTCATGTGCCGTTTGGGCGATCCACGCCGCCCGGCCTGGAAATGGAGTGATAAGCCTGGCCAGCCCCCGGATAGCCGGGGTGACCTGCTGACTCACGATGCTGATCGCTATGCCGATGAGCTGTGGTGGCGCGAACAGCGGCCCGAGCTGGTGATGGGGCCGGGTTCTTGGCGCTGGATCGAACGTGCCTATGCCTCAATGCAATGGCTGGCGCGCGACGCCGTGCTGGCATCGATCCAAATCCCCGTTCTTTTGCTCGCAACAGACCAGGACGCCTTGGTGAGCTTCAAGGCGATTGCGCGCGCGGCACAGCGGCTCCCGCACTGTGAACTGATAAATTTTGCCGATCGCGCCAGGCATGAAATTCTCCGGGAAGCGGACCCGGTGCGAACAGAGGCACTGGACCGCATCGATGCCTTTCTGGCACGGGCGTCAACATGAGCGAGCAATTTGATTTCGCCATTGTCGGAGCCGGTATCGCCGGAGCCTCGCTGGCTGCGGGTCTGGCTGCGCATGGCCGGATCGTGCTGCTCGAGGCGGAGCACAGTCCTGGTTATCATTCGACCGGGCGTTCAGCGGCCTTCTGGACCGAGAGCTATGGCGGGCCGCAGGTCCAGCCGTTGACCACCGCTTCGGGCCCGTTCCTGCAAGCGCATGGCTTTCTGACGCCGCGCGGGGCGTTGACCTTGGCGCGGGCCGAAGAACTGGCGGCCCTGACGGAATTTGCCGCAGAGTTCCGCGCGCTGGGTGTGCAGGTCGACGATCTGGACCGGACAGACTTGGAAGCCCGCCTGCCGGGCCTGAGCGGGCAATGGCTCGCAGGGGCCTATGAACCCGATTGCTGCGATATCGACGTTGCCGGGTTGCATCAGTATTGGCTGGCGGCGGCGCGTAAGGGCGGGGCCGAACAATGGATGCGAGCACGGCTGGCAGGTGCAACGCGAGCTGATGGCCAGTGGCAACTTGTGCTTGACGATGGCCGGACACTTACCACGCAGGTGCTCATCAATGCGGCGGGAGCTTGGGCTGACCCTGTGGCAGAAATGAGCGGGGTTAGCCGCCTTGGCATTCAACCCTATCGCCGCACCGTGGCACAGCTCGAGCTGGCGTCCGGTCCACCAAACGATTTGCCACTCGTGCTGGGGATCGATGGCCTGTTCTATTTCAAGCCAGAAGCCGGGCGGCTCTGGCTGAGCCCACACGATGAAACGCCAACCCCGCCTTGCGATGCAGCGCCTGAGGAACTGGACGTAGCCCTGGCGATTGATCGGTTTGCGCAAGTGGTCGATTGGCCGATCGTGCGGATTGAGCATCGCTGGGCTGGTCTGCGCTCTTTCGCGCCGGATCGCCTGCCAGTCTATGGTTTCGATCCTGAAGTTGCGGGCTTCTTCTGGTTTGCCGGACAGGGCGGCTTTGGCATCCAGACTGCGCCAGCCGCAGCTGACCTGGCCTGCCGGCTGCTGCTGGGTGAGGCACCGGGCGTCGTTGACCCGCATCCCTATGATCCAAAACGGTTTTACTAGCGAATCGTGTGATTTTCGATAGTTTGCGCGATCACCGCAAACCACGGAGGATTATCCCACATGGCTCATCGTTTCGAAATCCGCGCGAACAAGGCGGGCGAATTTGTCGCCTACTTCTGCTATAACACGGAAACGATCTTCTGGACCGAAGGCTACAGCAGCAGGGCTGGGGCGCAAAACGCCATCGCTTCGATCAAGAAGAATGGGCCCGATGCCGAGGTGGTCGATACCACCAAAGGCTAGGCCGGGTTGCCAGCCAGGGCCGCGTCGCTGGCCAATCGGTCAGCCCGTTCGTTTTCCGGATGGCCGTCGTGCCCTTTGACCCAGATCCAGTCGATCCGGTGGCGGCGGCGCGATTCCAGCAGCTCTTGCCAAAGGTCTGCATTCAGTACCGGCTTTTTCTGGGAATTGATCCAGCCGTTCTTCTGCCAGCCGAAGATCCACTTGGTGATCCCGTCGATCACGTAGCGGCTGTCGGTGTGGAGCGCGACATGGCACGGTTCCTTCAACGCATCGAGCGCGCGGATCACCGCGGTCAGCTCCATCCGGTTGTTGGTGGTGTGGGCTTCGTGGCCGGAGAGTTCCTTTTCATGCTGCCCCATCCGCAGCACCACGCCCCAGCCGCCGGGGCCGGGATTGCCCTTGCAGGCACCGTCGGTGAAGGCTTCGACCCGCTTCATGCCGCGGCGAAGACCCCCGCGTTGGCCGGGTCAGCATAGAATTCCAGCCGGCGTCCGAACGCGAGCGGGTCTTTGCGGGTCACCAGCGCATCGGCCGGAGTATTCACCCAGTCCCACGCGCGGGTCAGCGCGAACCGCAGGCAGGCTCCCCGCGCCAGCAGCGGCAGGGCGACGCGCTCTTGGATCGAAAGCGGGCGCACCGCTTCGTAACCGGCGATCAGTGCAGCGGACAGAGCAGGATCGAATTGGCGCCCGTCGTTCGAGAAGCACCAGGCGGCGTGGGTCACCGCAAGGTCATAGGCGAACAGGTCCGTGCAGGCGAAATAGAAGTCGATCAGGCCCGTGACCTCATCGCCCAGCATCAAGACATTATCGGGAAACAGATCGGCGTGGATCGTTCCGCTGGGTAGGTTTTCCGGCCACTGGGCAATCGCCGCGGGCAATTCCCGCGCGACCAGATCGGCAAAAGCGGGGTCGATCTCGGCCAGGCCCCCGGTTCCGCATTCATGCGCCAACCGCTGCCATTCAGCCCGGCCCATGGCGTTCTCGCGTTGGCCGGTGAAGTCGGCGGCGGCCAATTGCATCTGGGCCAGTGCCCGGCCAACAGCATGGGCCTGGCCGGGCGTGGGCGCGCTGACCGATACCCCGGGCAGGAACTCGATCAGGGCCACGGCCTTACCATCCAGCAGGCGGTACAGATTACCCTGCCGGTCATGGATGGTACGCGGTACCGGGCAACCCTTGGCCGAGAGATGATCGAGCAGCGAGAGGAAGAAGGGCAGTTCCTTCACCTCGATCCGAAACTCGTACATGGTCAGGATGAAGCGCGCGCCGGTACCATCCTTGCCGGTGGTTTCAACCAGCCAGTTGCTGTTCGAAATCCCCTCGGCAATGCCTTTGACCGAAGTCAGTTCGCCAACGTCAAACTCCGCAACAAGTTGGCCCAGAACTTCCGCGCCCAGATGGGTGTAAACCGCCACGCCGGGATCCTAGTCAGCCAGCTGCCGGGGCAGCTTGAACACAATCTTTTCCTCGGCGGTGACGACCTGTTCAACTTCAACTGAGCGGAACTCTCCGATCCGGTCGATCACTTCCTGGACCAAGGTCTCTGGGGCGGAAGCCCCGGCTGTGAGGCCCATCGTGGTGACACCTGCGAACCACGCCTCGTCAATCTCGCTGCCACGCTGGATTAGCCGTCCATCTGCGCCGCAGCGCTGGGCTACTTCGACCAGGCGTAGTGAATTTGAGCTGTTGGGTGCGCCGATCACAAGGACAAGCTGGCATTCCTCGGCAATTGCCTTGACTGCGGCTTGCCTGTTCGACGTGGCATAACAGATGTCCTCGGCCTTGGGGCCGGTGATGGTCGGGAAGCGATCCCGCAAAGCGGCGACGATTTCTGCAGTGTCGTCGACTGAAAGCGTTGTCTGTGTCAGGTAGGACAAGGGCGCGTCGGGCACGAAATCCAGCGCAGCCACTTCCTCAAGGGTCTCGACCAGAGTGATTGTGCCTTCCGGTACCTGACCGAATGTGCCGATGACTTCCGGGTGCCCTTTGTGCCCGATAAAGACGATATGGCGACCGGCCTCGATCTGGCGCTCAGCCTGCCGGTGTACCTTGCTGACCAACGGGCAGGTGGCATCGAGCCAGTCCAGCCCCCGTTCTGTCGCATTCGCTGGCACCGATTTAGGCACGCCATGCGCGCTGAACACCACCGGCGCGCCATCGGGCACCTCGTTCAGTTCCTCCACGAAAACGGCGCCCTTGGCGCGCAGCCCGTCAACCACGAAGCGGTTATGCACGATCTCGTGTCGGACATAGACCGGCGCGCCATAGCGGGTCAGGGCGCGCTCAACGATTTCGATCGCGCGATCAACTCCGGCGCAAAATCCGCGTGGGGCGGCCAGCAAGAGGCGGAGGGCAGGCTTGTCAGGTTGCGGAAAGGGCGCGTTCATGTTCGTCCCCCTAGCGTTTTGACACTGACGCCGCTAGGGCAAGTTCTGCCCTTTGACAGGAACCTGCCAGAATGACGCCTCGCACTCGCCTATATGCCGCTGTTGCCCTTGCCGCCGCTCTTGGTGGGTGTCGCGGGGCCGGGGACCTGGTGGTCGATGAAAGCGTTGGCATCACCGCCGTGCGCAGCACCTGCCCCGCCGTTGGCGTACCGGACTATACCGGGGATATTACCCTGTTCCGCAATCCCGGCTCTACGACGGCAGACGGCATCGATGTGGTCGGCGCGCTGACCAATGTCCGCTCGACCTGCAACGAGACCGGCGAGAAGGTCTACACTTCGGCGACTTTCGATGTGCTGGCGCGACGCAGCGATACCCGCGGCGAACGCCAAGTGACGCTGCCTTACTTTGTCACTGTCCTGCGCGGTGGCAGCGCGGTGATTTCCAAGCGCGTCGGCTCGGTGACCATTAATTTCGCCGATGGCCAGGAACGCGCCCAGGCCAGCGGCATGGCCAGCGCCTATGTTGACAAGGCAGAGGCCAGCCTTCCTGCCGACATCCGCGAACAGATCACTCGCAAGCGCAAGGCTGGTGATGCCGATGCCGCGATCGATCCGCTTTCGCGGCCCGAGGTCAAGGCTGCGGTCGCCCGGGCGACCTTTGAAGTGCTGGTGGGCTTCCAGCTTACCCAGGACCAGCTGACCTACAACGCCACGCGCTGAACATTAGCCTTCCAACGCGGGAAGGTTTCATTTCTGGCGTAAACGGGCTAACCGGCGCGCCATGACTGCTGTCCAGACCATTCACGCCGCTTTTGTCGGCCATATCGCTGCTGCGCTTGATGCGCTGGAAAAGGCCGGAACCCTGCCCGGCGGCCTCAACCGCGCCGCGGTGACGGTGGAGCCACCGCGCGACCCCAGCCACGGTGACCTGGCCACCAATGCCGCCATGGTCCTGGCCAAGCCGGCCGGCATGAACCCGCGGGCGCTGGCCGAAGCGCTGGTCTCCGAATTGACTAAGGTGCCGGGCGTCGCTTCGGCCGAGATTGCCGGCCCGGGCTTTATCAACCTGTGGGTCGATGCATCGGCATGGCTGACCGAACTGCGGGCCATCGCTGCGCTGGGTGGTGATTATGGCCGCTCTGCCATGGGGCAGGGCAGCACGGTCAACATTGAATATGTCTCTGCCAACCCGACCGGGCCGATGCATATGGGCCACTGCCGCGGCGCGGTGGTGGGCGATGCGCTGGCGACCTTGCTGGAATTCGCCGGGCACAAGGTGATCCGCGAATATTACGTCAACGATGCCGGCGCGCAGGTCGATGTTCTCGCCCGCTCGGCGCACGTTCGTTACCGCGAAGCGCTGGGCGAGGCCGTTGGGGCTATTCCCGAAGGCCTCTATCCCGGTGAATACCTGATCCCGGTCGGCCAGGCGTTCGCCGCAGAATTCGGGGACAAGTACGCGCATTCGCCCGAGGCCGATTGGCTTGTGCTGTTCCGCACCCGCGCGGTTGCTGCAATGCTTGAGATGATCAAGGCCGACCTGGCGTTGCTGGGTATCCATCATGACCTGTTCTCGTCCGAGGCGGAACTGCAAGCTGCTGGCAAGCCGGACGAGGCGGAAAAATGGCTACGTGCGCACGACCTGGTCTACGACGGCCAGCTTGAAGCGCCCAAGGGCAAGACGCCTGAGGATTGGGAACCGGTTGAGCTGCCGCTGTTTCGATCGACCAAGTTTGGTGATGATCAGGATCGCCCGATCAAGAAGAGCAGTGGCGAGTGGACCTATTTCGGCGCCGACCTCGCCTATCACTTCCAGAAAGCACAAAGCGCCGATGCTCTGGTCGATATCTGGGGTGCGGATCACGCCGGTACGGTAAAGCGGATCAAGGCCGCGGTTGCTGCCATGACCGGCGCTGAAGGCAGGCCAACCCCGTTTGAGGTCAAGCTGGTGCAGATGGTCCAGCTGATGAAGGGCGGTCAGCCCTTCAAGATGTCAAAGCGGGCCGGGAACTTTGTGACCCTGGCCGATGTGGTCGAAATGGTGGGCAAGGACGTGGTCCGCTTTACCATGCTCACCCGCAAGCCCGACGCGCAGATGGACTTTGATTTCGACAAGGTGGTCGAAGCCTCGAAGGACAATCCGGTGTTTTACGTCCAGTATGCCCATGCCCGGATCCGCTCGACCCTGCGCAAGGCCGCGGCTGAGGGGTTTGCCCCCGGCGATGCCGCGCTTGACCAGCTGGGTGAGGAAGAGCTCGGATTGATTAAGCTGGCGGCGCAGTTCCCGCGGCTGGTCGAAGCCGCTGCCGTCGCGCGAGAGCCGCATCGCGTTGCGTTCTTCCTCCAGGATCTGGCCGCTGCATTCCATGGGTATTGGAATGTCGGCAATGACCGTCCCGAAAAGCGCTTCATCGTGGCACAAAATTCGGCCCTGACTGCTGCAAGGCTTTATCTTGCAACGCAAATCGGGCAACTTGTCCGCAATGGCCTCTCGCTCCTTGGCGTGGAGGCGGTGGAGGAAATGTGACGATGGTTGGGGATAGCGACGATCGCCGTGGTGCGGATGGCTGGGACGAGCAGGGCGGTGACCGTCTGGAAACCGAACAGCTTGAACTGAACGAGCCGAATGAGCGCCTTCCCTGGCTCGAAAGTGCCGACGATGATGAAGACGATAATGATGGTTATGACACCGGTCGTTTCGTCGCGATGTTTGGCGGCGCTATTGCGCTGCTCGCTGCCGTGGTTGGCGGAATCTGGTGGTTCACTCATTCGGGGACTGACCCTGAACTCGTGGCTGACGGTAGCGTGGTCCCCGCTCCGGCAGAGCCTTACAAGACAACTCCGGCCAACCCGGGTGGGAAAACCTTCGACGGTACCGGCGACTTGAGCTTTGCTGCGTCTGAAGGCCAGAGCCGTACGCCGGTAATCGGCGGAGCAGGCGAAGGCGGAGCCGCCCCGGCTGCTTTAACTGCGCCGGCTGCGTCGCAGGCGCCGGCACCTGCGGCTTCGGCATCAGTTGCTCCGGCCGCGTCGGGCGGGGTGGGTGTACAGGTTGGCGCATTCTCATCGCAGGCCAGCGCGGAAGCGGGCTGGACCAAGCTGGTGGCGCAGGCAAATGGCGCGCTTTCGGGCGTTTCGCACCGCGTGGTTGCCGGCACGGCCGACAATGGCACGATTTATCGCCTTCAGGCCGTCCAGCCAGATCGGGCCTCGGCCGCAGGGCTGTGCGGCCGCCTGAAAGCGGCGGGTATTTCCTGTCAGGTCAAGTAAGCCCGTAATCCACACGCTGTTGGGGTGACCCGCTTGCGCGGCGGGGCACTTCCTGCGACCGTTGCCAGACCATGACACCAGCGATTTTCGGCCTTTCCGGACTGCGCCTGACCGCCAATGAGCGGGCGTTTTTCCGCGATTCCGATCCGGCGGGCTACATCCTGTTTGGCCGCAATATCGAAAGCCGCGAGCAGGTGCGCGCGCTGACGGATGAACTGCGGTCGATCCACGGCCGGGACAGGCTGTTGATCACGATCGATCAGGAGGGCGGCCGAGTTGCGCGGATGAAACCGCCGGTCTGGCCGGCCTATCCCGCGGGCGCGGCCTTCGATGCGCTGTTTGATTTGGCTCCGGCGTCAGCGATCGAAGCTGCCCGCGCCAATGCCGAAGCGCTGGGGCATGATCTGCACGAAGTTGGCATCACCTGCACGCACGCTCCGGTTCTCGATGTCCGACAACATGGCGCGCACGATGTGATCGGTGATCGCGCCTATGGGTTCGAACCGCTGCGGGTGGCAGCAATCGGGCGTGCGGTGCTGGATGGCCTGTCCCGGGCCGGGGTGGTCGGCACGATCAAGCACATGCCTGGCCACGGCCGTTCGCTGGTCGATACGCACAAGGAATTGCCGACTGTCACGGCCAGCGCAGAAGAGCTGGAAAGCGATATCGCCCCATTCAAGGCTCTGGCCGATGCGCCGATCGCGATGACGGGGCACCTGGTGTTCACCGCCTGGGATGCGCACCGCCCGGCAACGCAGTCTCCCTTTGTGATCGAGCAGATCATCCGGGGGCAGATCGGTTTTGATGGTCTGCTGCTGACCGACGATCTTGATATGGAAGCCCTGTCCGGCACGGTGCCGGAACGGGCCGAGACGGCGATCCGCGCCGGCTGCGACATCGCGCTGAACTGCTGGGGCAAGATGCCCGACATGATCGGGATCTGCGAACGGGTGGGGGCCATGTCGGCAGTATCGGCTGAGCGCCATGCGCGCGCACTCGATGCGATCTGCGCGCCGCAGTCATCTGCCGAGCAGGCCGAACTGGTGGTCAAGCGCGATGCCTTGCTGGCGCTGTTGCAAGCGGCTGAGGCCAAGGCGTGAGCGAGCTCGACGACGCCCCCGCCATTACCCTGCCCGAGGATGACTGGGCCGGCCCTGGCGCTGCCGCGACCGAGGATGCGGCGCTCTATCTTGAGCTGGATGGCTGGGAAGGGCCGCTTGACCTGCTGCTTGACCTGGCACGCCGGCAAAAGGTGGACCTGCGCAAGATTTCAATCCTCGAACTGGTTGACCAGTACCTGACCTATATTGAGCAGGCCGAGGTGCTGCGGCTCGAACTGGCGGCGGACTATCTCGTGATGGCAGCCTGGTTGGCTTACCTCAAATCGGCGCTGCTGCTGCCGCGCGATGAGCAGGAAGACCCTAGCCCCGAGGAACTGGCGCTGCGCCTGCAACTGCGGCTCCAGCGGCTGGCAGCGATGCGCGATGCTGCCGCGCGGCTGATGGGGCGTGACCGGTTGGGCCGCGACGTTTTCCTGCGCGGCGCCCCCGAAGGGCTGCGGGTCGATCGCAAGGCCAAGTGGCAGTGTGACTGGTTTGCGCTGGTCCAGGCCTATGGCCAGGTTAAGGCGCGTACCGCGCCGGTGGTGCACATGGTGCGCGACCGGATGGTGATGACCCTCGACAGCGCGCTGGCGCGGGTTTCGTCGATGCTGGGTGTCAATATCGACTGGATGGACCTGAAGGACTTCCTTCCGCCGCATGCCGATCCGAAGCTGCGCCGGTCCGCCATGGCATCCAGCTTCGTTGCCGCGCTTGAACTGGCGCGGCTGGGCAAGGCGGAATTGCAGCAGGAACATACTTTTGGTCCGCTGATGCTGCGTGGAGTCAAGGCATGAGCAAGCCGGACGACCTGGTCCGTGCGGTTGAGGCAACGCTGTTCGCAGCCGAAGAGCCGATGAGCGCCGATGCGATTTCGACGCACCTGGGCGGGGCCGACGTGAAAGCGGCGTTGGCCGAACTGGCCGAAACCTACCGGGAGCGCGGCATCCAGCTGGTTGAGCGGGCCAAGCGCTGGCATTTCCAGACCGCGCCAGATCTGGCCCACCTGCTGCGGCGTGAGCGTGAGGAAGTGCGACGACTCTCTCGCGCGGCCACTGAAGTGCTGGCGATCGTCGCCTATCACGAGCCGGTCAGCCGGGCCGAGGTTGAAGCAATCCGCGGGGTCCAGACGGCCAAGGGTACGCTCGACGTGCTGATGGAGGCAGGCTGGGTGCGGATCGTTGGTCGCCGCGAAGTTCCGGGGCGCCCGGTGATCTACGCGACAACGCCTGAGTTTCTCACGCACTTCGGCCTTGAAAGCCGCCGCGATCTGCCCGGGCTGGACGAGCTCAAGGCCGCCGGCCTGCTTGATCCGGTTGACGATGCCTTGGCCGATGCAATGGAAACTGCAGCCGAACGCCGCGAAGCGGCCGCAGTTGAAGCTGGACTGGCAAGCGAAGACGAAAGCGCCTAGATAGAGACTGACGGGGGTACAGTCCTCGAATTG
The DNA here is from genome assembly GCF_032337075.1 of Novosphingobium sp. APW14. Taxonomy (NCBI): domain Bacteria; kingdom Pseudomonadati; phylum Pseudomonadota; class Alphaproteobacteria; order Sphingomonadales; family Sphingomonadaceae; genus Novosphingobium; species Novosphingobium sp. APW14. The sequence goes on along the minus strand of NZ_JAVYAB010000004.1, from coordinate 182,772 downwards.
GAGTCGGTTAAATGGGCAGTTTTTCTATCTGGCACTGGCTGATCGTATTGCTGGTCGTGCTGATCCTGTTCGGTCGCGGCCGCGTGTCCGAAATCATGGGCGATTTCGGCAAGGGCATCAAAAGCTTCAAGCAGGGCATGGCGGATGAAGAGACCAAACCCGCCGCGCCGCCAGCGCAGATTCCCGCACCGGGTGAGACTGCTGTGACGGGCGAGACCAGCAAGACCGAACAGAAGTAAGCAGGCGAGAACAGGCGCGTGTTCGATATTGGCGCCTCAGAGCTTCTGCTCATCGTGATCGTGGCGGTGGTGGTGATTGGTCCGAAGGACCTGCCGCTGGCGCTGCGCACGGCCGGGCGCTGGATTGGCAAGGTCCGGCGGGTTTCCGGCCATTTCCGCGCCGGTGTGGAAACCATGATCCGCGAGGCGGAACTCGCCGAAATGGAAAAGAAGTGGCGCGAGCAGAACGAGGCGATCATGCGTGAGCATCCGCCTGAAAGCGCCAGCGCGGAAGCGGCCTTGATCGGTCAGGACCCGGGCACGCCAAAGGTCGATGAACCGGCCAATCCGGATCAGCCAAAGCCGGATCAGGCGGCCTGATATGGTGCTGAAGATTAAGGACATCGATGAAAGCCAGGCCCCGCTGCTTGATCACCTGATCGAGCTGCGCGCGCGGCTGATGCGCTGCATCCTGGCGCTGCTGGTGGCCTTTGGCGTGTGCTTCTATTTTGCCAACGATATCTTCGGCTTCCTGGTTCGCCCGTTGACCGATGCCTTTCCACCGGGGCAAGGCAAGTTGATCTACACGCAGCTCTATGGGGCCTTCTTCGTCAACGTGAAGGTTGCGCTGTTCGCGGCCTTCCTGGTCTGTTTCCCGATCATCGCCAACCAGCTTTGGGCTTTCGTCGCACCTGGGCTCTACGCCAAGGAAAAGAAGGCCTTTCTGCCGTTCCTGCTGGCAACGCCGATCCTGTTCACCGCCGGCGCGGCGCTGGCCTATTTCGTGGTCATGCCAACTGCATTCCACTTTTTCCTGGGCTTTGAAGGGCAGCGCGGCGGACTCTCGACCGAGGCCCTGCCGGAGATCGGGGCTTACCTCAGTCTGGTGATGCAGTTCATCATGGCCTTCGGGATCAGCTTCCTGCTGCCGGTGCTGCTGCTGTTGTTGAACCGAGCCGGAATTCTTAGCCGCGATGACCTGGTGCGGGCGCGGCGTTATGTGATTGTCGGCATCACGATCATCGCGGCGGTGATTACCCCGCCAGACGTGATATCGCAGCTAATGCTCGCGGTGCCGCTGTGGCTGCTTTACGAAAGCGCCCTGCTGATCATGTGGTTTACGGACCGCAAGGATCGCGCCGAAGCAGCCAAGGGCACGGCCTTGGTCACCTCGCCGGGTGAGCCGCAGCCCTGACGCCTCAGTTGCCGCGCTGGTGTACCAGCTGGCCGCCAATCCAGACTTGCCGCACTTGTGTCGCGCGGACCTCAGCCGGGGTGGCCAGCATCGGATCGCGGTCGATCAACAGGAAATCGGCCCGCTCGCCGCGTTGCAGTCGGCCGAACCGTCCTTCGGCAAAGCCTGCCCAGGCGCCGCCCGCGGTATAGGCAGCCAGCGCCAGTTCGCGGCTCACCCGCTCCTGCGGTTGCCAACCACCAAGCGGCTGCCCGTCCGGCCCGGTGCGGCTGATCGCTGCTGCAAACCCTGCCCAAGGATCGGATAGTTCCACCGGCACGTCCGATCCGAACGCCAGCTTTGCCCCGCTTGCGGCCAGGCTATGCCAGGCATAGGCCCCGGTCAGCCGGTTCGGACCCAATCGCGCTTCGGCCATCAACCGGTCAGAGGTCTGGTGGACTGGCTGCATTGAAGCGATCACGCCGGCCTTGGCGAACCGCGGGATATCGGCTGGATCAAGGATCTGTGCATGTTCGATCCGCCAGCGCCGATCACCCTGATAGGTCTGGTTCATATCCTCGATCGCGGTAAGGGCAGCGGCATTGGCTTCGTCCCCGATCGCGTGGATGGCCACCTGAAAGTGATCGAGCGCGGCGCGGCTCATGAAATTCTTGAGTTGGGTATCGCCGGTCACGCGCAGGCCCTTGACCCCGGGGGCATCGCTATAGGGAGCCTTCAGGCTGGCTCCGCGCGATCCGAGCGCACCATCGGAATAGAGCTTTACCCCATTGAGCCGCAGCTTGTCGTCATAGAGCCAGAGCGAGGGGCCGGGTCCGCCGATCAGGGCCATGTTCTCGGTCCCGCCGGCATAGGCCATGATCCGCACCCGCAGCGCGCCGTTATCGCCGGCCCGGCGAAAGGCCTGCCAGTCTTCGATCGTAGTGCCCATGTCGGCAATCGCGGTCACCCCACGAGACAGCAGGATTTCCTGCGCTTTCGCCAGGGCCAGGTCACGATCTTCGGGACGGGGTGCTGGCACGGCTTTGGCAACCAGCTCAGTTGCATTGTCAACCAGGACACCGGCCGGCTTGCCGCCAGCCAGGCGTTCAATCGAGCCGCCAGCGGGCGCCTTGGTCAGCGCGCTTATCCCGGCTGCGGCCAGTGCCTTGGAATTGGCCCAGCCGGCATGGCCATCGACCCGTTCCAGCCAGACCGGACGATCGCCAACCACGGCATCGAGTTCGGCGGCGGTGGGAAAACGCTTTTCCGGCCACAGTTCCTGGTTCCAGCCGCGCCCCAGGATCCATGGCCGGTCCGGGTTGGCCTTGGCAAAGGCGGCAACCTTGGCGAGTGCTTCGGCCAGTGATCGGGTGTCGGTCAGGTCAAGGGTCAGGGCCGAAAAACCAAGGCCCATCACATGGCCGTGGCTGTCGATCATCCCGGGGACCATGACCTGGCCCTTGCCGTCGACGAAATAGTCCACCTTGCCCGGGCGCTTGTCACCCCGGTGCAGGACCTGCACGATCCGGCCATCGTCGCCGATCAACAGGCCGTTGAAACGTTCGACCCCTCCTGTGCCATCGATGGTCAATCCTTCGACATTGTCGACCAGCGTATCGGCGAGGGCCGGGGCGGACAGGGCTAGCGCCGCAGTGGCGCCCAGCAAGGCGCGGATCACGCGCCGCCCCGCTTGGGCAGGCGGCGGATCAGCGAAGACGTATCCTGTCGGCCACCGCCAAGAGCCTGCACTTCGGCATAGAATTGATCGATCAGCGCGGTGACGCCCAGCGAAACGCCCAGCGAACGACCTTCTTCCAGCGTCAGGCCCAGGTCCTTGCGCATCCAGTCCACCGCAAAGCCAAAGTCGAATTCGTCCTTGGCCATGGTGTGCCAACGGTTGTCCATCTGCCAGGACTGCGAAGCGCCGCCCGAGATCGCCTCGTAGACCTTGTCGAGATCAAGGTGAGCAGCCTGAGCAAAGCGCATGGCTTCTGACAGGCTGGCCAGGACACCGGCGAAAGCGATCTGGTTGACCATCTTGGTGGTCTGCCCAGCTCCCGCTTTGCCAACATGGACGATCCGTTTGGTATAGGCTTCCATGATCGGGCGCGCTGCCTCGATTGCTTCATCGCGGCCGCCGCACATTACTGTCAGCGTGCCATTCTCGGCCCCGGCCTGCCCCCCGGTAACCGGCGCGTCAACGCAGTGGACCTGAAGGTCACGTGCTTCGACTGCGATCTGCCGGGCGATCCGCGCGGAAACAGTGGTGTGATCCACGAACACAGCGCCCTTGCGCAGCGTAGCGAAGACGCCCGTCGGACCCAGGACGACGTCGGCCAGGTCATCGTCGTTGCCAACGCAGGTCAATACGACCTGCGCGCCTTCGGCGGCTTCGGCCGGGCTTTGCGCCACGCGGACGGCAAGGCCAGGATTAGCCTCCTGCCACTTGGCCAGCCGTTCCGGGCTGCGGTTGTAGATGGTCAGCTTGTGACCAGCATTGCCGATATGCCGCGCAATGGCGCCGCCCATTACGCCCAGGCCGAGGAAGGATACGTGTTTCGGTTCGCTCATATCCGTGGTCATAGCGCTTTGGGCAGGCTTTTCCAGACAGGCTTAGGGCGGGTGCGCATTTCTTCGCTTGCAGTGGTTTGCAAGGGAACGTGCTTTCCGTTACGGCCCGGGCATCATGACCAGCCTTGTTCAGACGTCCGCCCTCCTGACCCTCGACGATGTTCGGGCAGCGGCGTCGCGGATTGCTGGCGCGGTAGTGCGCACAGATATCGACCATTCGCAGACGCTGAGTGAGATTACTGGCGCGCACGTCTGGCTGAAGTTCGAAAACCTGCAATTCACTGCAGCATACAAGGAACGCGGCGCGCTCAACGCGATGTTGCTGATGGACCCGGAAAAGCGATCGCGCGGGGTGATTGCAGCTTCAGCCGGCAACCACGCGCAGGGCCTGTCGTACCACGGCACCAAGCTGGGCGTGCCGGTGACAATCGTGATGCCGCGCACCACGCCTTCGGTGAAGGTGATGCAGACCGAGGCCGTCGGCGGCAAGGTCGTTTTGCATGGTGAGACATTTGACGAGGCCTATGCTCACGCCCGCCAGCTTGAGCAGGACCTTGGCCTGACATTCGTCCACCCCTTTGACGATCCGCATGTCGCCGCGGGTCAGGGCACCGTCGCGCTGGAAATGCTCGAGGACGTGCCTGAACTCGATACGCTGGTGATCCCGATTGGCGGTGGTGGCCTTGCCTCGGGGATGAGCGTTGCGGCCCGCGCGATCAAACCGGACATTCGGATCATTGGTGTGGAGGCTGAGCTGTTTCCCTCAATGTACAACCGGCTCAAAGGCACGGACCTGCCTTGTGCGGGGGACACCCTGGCAGAAGGCATCGCGGTGCAGGAACCGGGCGCCTTTACCAGCAAGGTCCTCGCAGAATTGCTCGATGATCTGGTCTTGGTAACTGAAGGCCAGATGGAGCGGGCGCTGGCACTTTTGGTTCAGATCGAAAAGACCGTGGTCGAAGGCGCCGGTGCGGCCGGGCTTGCTGCGGTAATGGCCTATCCTGAGCTCTTCAAAGACCGCAAGGTCGGCATAGTGCTGACCGGTGGCAACATCGATACGCGCTTGCTGGCCAATGTGCTGCTGCGCGATCTGGCGCGTTCGGGCCGTCTCGCCCGCTTGCGCCTGACCTTGCAGGATCGGCCGGGCGCGCTGTTCAAGGTGATGCGTGAGTTTGACAAGCACTCGGTCAACATCATCGAGATCTACCACCAGCGGATCTTCACGACGCTGCCGGCCAAGGGCCTGATCACCGATATTGAGTGCGAGGCGCGCGATGCCGATCAGCTCGATGCGCTGGTCGCCTCGCTGCGCACTGCCGGCTATTCGGTCACGCAGGTCGAGCTGGGCTGAGCCGGCCGGCCAGCGGCCGAGCGCGCCGCTGTGCAAAATAACGAACCATTTACCCCGTTTCGTGGTTAAAAGTCTTTCAACACCCACCCCGGGCGGGCATAAAGATCGGCATTAACCCGGCAGAGGATTCTTGCGCCCCGTGAACGCCCCCGTGCGCTTTCCCCGGTTCTTCGTGACCAGCCCTGCGCCGTGCCCCTATTTGCCGGGGCGCAGCGAGCGCAAGGTATTCACGGAACTGAAGGGCCCGCATGCCGATGCGCTCAACGATGCGCTTGGCCGGATCGGCTTTCGCCGCAGCCAAACCGTGGCTTACCGGCCATCCTGCATTGATTGTAACGCCTGTGTTTCGGTGCGCGTGGTGGCGGAAGAATTTCGCCCCTCTTCAACCCAGCGGCGCAATTTGAAGCGGAACGGTGACCTGGTCACCACGTTCTGCCGACCCTGGTCAACGTCCGAACAGTTCGAGCTGCTCCAGCGATACCTGGGTGAGCGCCATCCCGGCGGCGGCATGGCCAGCATGGACGAGATAGATTTTGCCGACATGGTCGAGCATACGCCGGTTGATAGCTACCTGGTCGAATATCGTGAGCCGACCGTCGATGGCTCGCCAGGCCGCCTGGTCGGCGCCTGCCTGACCGACAAGCAGGGCGATGGGCTGTCGATGATCTACAGCTTCTATGATCCTGATCATGCTGATCGATCCGGCCTCGGTAACTATATCATTCTCGACCATATCCGCCGCGCTAACGAAATGGCCCTTCCTTTCGTTTATCTTGGCTATTGGGTCGAAGGGGCCCAGCGGATGCAATACAAGGTCCGCTATCGCCCGCTGGAGCGGCTGACGCGTGCCGGCTGGGACCGGATCAGCGATGCCGAGCAGGACCGTCTGATCGCTGCCGCGATAAGCCCGCGCGCCGCAGCCCAGCCGCTTGACGGCAGCGGCAAAGATGGCGTGCCCGGCGGGCAAGACCAGTACCGGCTGGCCGATCCGGCCTGATCCTGGCCTTTTGCCGCGGTTCCGCCGTGGCCTCATCACAGAGCGCGGCAAAAAATAAGCCCCTCCCTGCCGAAGCAGGAAGGGGCCATTTCCAGTATGGCTGTCAGATCAGGCGGGCAGGCCGCTGATCGATTTCATTTCCATGAAGTCCTTCAGGCCAGCCAGACCGCCTTCGCGCCCATTGCCCGACTGCTTGTAGCCGCCGAACGGCGCGCCCGGTGTTGGCCCCCAGTTGTTGATCGCGACCATGCCTGCGCGCAGCTTGGCGGCAACAGGGGCAGCCTTGGCTGGATCGCCGGTAATTGCGGCCGACAGGCCATATTCGGTGGCGTTGGCCAGCTCGATACCCTGTTCGAGGTTGTCATAGGCCATGATCGTGGCGACCGGGCCGAAGATTTCCTCATTGGCGATGCGCATGTCCGGGGTCACGCCCGAGAAGACGGTCGGCTGGACATAGTAGCCGCGGTTGACGCCGGCGGGCAGGTCGGTGCCGCCGGTTTCAAGCTTGGCGCCTTCGTCGATTGCCGACTGGATCAGTTCGCGAACCTTGTCGTACTGGGCCTTGTTGACCAGCGGGCCAAGGTGGTTGCCTTCGGCCATGGGGTCACCCACCGGAGTGTGCGAATACATGTTCCGATAGAACGCGACGGCTTCCTCCTCGCGGTCTTTGGCCACCAGCACCTTGGTCGGGCTGATGCACGATTGGCCGGTGTTGACCAGCGGGCCCATCGCCACCGGGGCGAGCTGGGTGGCAAAGTCGGCATCGGGCAGGACCAGGTTGGGCGACTTGCCGCCCAGTTCCTGATGGACGCGCTTGACGGTTGGCGCGGCGGCGATCGCCACGGCGATCCCGGCGCGGGTCGAGCCGGTGAAGCTGACCATTTCGATGTCCGGGTGGCTCGAGATCGCGTTGCCAGTGGTCGGGCCATCGCCCTGGACCAGGTTGAACACGCCCGGCGGCACGCCAGCGGCGTCCAGGATCTCGGCAAAGATTGCCGCGTTGGTCGGGCATTCTTCCGAAGGCTTCAGGACCATGGTGTTGCCGGCGGCGAGGGCCGGGGCAACCTTGAGCGCGATCTGGTTAAGCGGCCAGTTCCACGGAGTGATCATGCCGACCACGCCAATCGGTTCATAGGCCACCTTAAAGCCCGGACCGTCTTCCATGAAGTCAAAGTCCTTAAGCGCGGCAATCGTGCTCATGAAGCCGCCGATCCCGGCACCGACCTGGGCCGTCCCGGCGAAGGAGACTGGCGCGCCCATTTCTTCGGCCATGGCGACAGCAAGGTCGGCACCGCGCTTCTTGTATTCGGCAACGATCCGGTTGAGCAGGTCCAGCCGCTCTTCCTTGGTGGTCTGGCTAAAGGTTTTGAAAGCACGGCGGGCGGCCTTCACCGCCTTGTCGACATCGGCGGCCGTGCCAACCGAAATCACGGCGCAGGCTTCCTCGGTGGCCGGATTGATTACCTCGCGGCGGGCGCCACCTTCGCTGTCCACCCACTTGCCATCGATATAGTGCTGCAGCCGTTCGCGCATCGCGAATCTCCCTTAATGGATCGATTAAACCCAGACTATGTCGGGCCCGGCGGACAATATTTCAAGCGCCAATCTTACCGGCGTTGCCTGACAAGAATTCTTGACAGGTCGATCAGAATCGGTAAAGAGTTCTTTACAGGTCAGGAAAGGGCGGCGGTGGAAAACCGGTTGAAGGAACTGCGCGAGACAGCGGGTTGGAGCCAGGGCGAACTGGCCCGGCGGCTTGGCGTTTCGCGCCAGACGATCAACGCGGTGGAAACCGACAAGTACGATCCCAGCCTGCCGCTGGCATTGCGCATGGCCAAACTGTTTGGCTGCGCGGTGCCGGAACTATTCATTGATCACTGGGAACCGGAGATATGACGATGGCAGCGTCGCAAAAAGCGTGGAGCAAGATGATCCTGCAGGCCGTGATCGGCGGCTTAGTTGGTTTTTCGGCTGCCTACTTCGGGGTGCACATTCCGGGGGTTGAGCGGATTGCTCAGCAGCCTGGTGCACTGGCCTTGGCGGCAGTGGGGCTGATTTATCTGCTGATGGGGCTGATCGTCGGATTGGTTGGCGCCAACCCGCAAGCCAGCGCAGCGATGCTGAATGTTGGCGATGTTGAGGATGCCCGCGCCCAGCGGCCAGTCTTGATTGCCAGTGGCGTGGTCTTCCTGATGCTGGGTAGTGCCCAACTGCTGCTTGCCATGGCTGCGACTGGCGGGCCCGTGCCCCCGATCGTCGCGATTTCGGCAATGGCCCTTGCCATAACCATGACCGGTGTCCTGTCCTGGCTGCAATGGTCTCGGTATGACGAACTGCTCAAGCAGGTCTCATGGGAATCGAGCGCGTTTGCGCTCGCTGTTCTCGGTACCTTGCTGCTTGGCTGGGCGATCCTGGCGCAGTTCGGTTCCGGCGTAGCGATCGATCCGATGGGATTGATCGCAATGCTGATGGGTTCGATCCTGGTGGGTTCCTTTGTTGCGACCGGGCGGCGCGGCATGCTCATGCCAGTTTAGGTGCCCCGATAGATCGTGGCTTCAGCCTCGCGGCGACGGACCAGTCCGGGCAGGCGCCTGCCGCCGGCAAGGACCCATTTGCCAAATTCAGCAGCAGCGCCGTCGTAATCGCCTGCTTTGTGTAGCCTGGTCAGGCTGGCACGGGCGATTGCCCCAGTGTTGTAATGAAAGCTGACCAGGGCATCGAACTGACCTTGCGTGGTGGGCGTGTCGCCCAGTGCGCGGGATACTTCGCTACTGTAGCGCGCAAGGTCCGTCTCCAGCCGGGCATCGCATTGCTGTGCGGTCCAGACCGTGCCGGGGCCAATCCCCTTGCCGGTCGCACCCCAACCGATCGTCCAGGGGGCGCCGCCTGTGCCGGGATCGGGGTAGGCTTCGAACTGGCCATCCGCGCGCCGCTTGGCGCAACCTTCGAACTGCTTGATCAGGGCGATGCCGGCGGGGCCGATCTGGTGCGACGGAGCGACAGCCAGAGCCGCATCGATTGCGGTATCAAGCACGGAAACCTCGGCGGCATGAAAGCCGCGGCCCAGCAATTGGCGGACTGCATCGAAGATCGGCTTGCGGTTCATGGGAAGGGCCCTCAGTCACGGAAGGCCAGCCAGTTACACCAGGCAAGCTGCTGTAGGAAAATGGTTCTGTGCAAACGCGAAGGGCGCCCGGATCGCTCCGGACGCCCCCTCGGTGAACTGTCAACCGCTGGTTAGAGGCTGTAGTACATGTCGAATTCGACGGCCGACGGCGTGGTTTCCCAGCGCATCACTTCCGGCCACTTCAGTTCGATGTAGCTTTCGATCTGGTCCTTGGTGAACACGCCGCCTTGCAGCAGGAAGTCGTGATCGGCTTCCAGGCTTTCCAGTGCTTCGCGCAGCGAACCGCAGACGGTCGGCACCTGAGCCAGTTCGGCCGGCGGCAGATCGTAGAGGTTCTTGTCCATGGCTTCGCCCGGGTGGATCTTGTTCTTGATCCCGTCGAGGCCGGCCATCAGCAGCGCCGAATAGCACAGGTAGGGGTTGGCCATCGCATCGGGGAAGCGGAATTCCACGCGCTTGGCCTTGTCGCCGGCGCCATAGGGGATGCGGCACGAGGCCGAGCGGTTGCGGGCCGAATAGGCCAGCAGCACCGGCGCTTCATAGCCCGGCACCAGGCGCTTGTAGCTGTTGGTGGTCGGGTTGGTGAAGGCGTTCAGGGCCTTGGCATGCTTGATCACGCCGCCGATGAAGTACAGGCACATGTCGGAAAGACCGGCATAGCCGTTGCCGGCGAACAGCGGCTTGCCGCCTTCCCACAGCGAGATGTGGGTATGCATGCCCGAACCGTTATCGGTCTTGATCGGCTTCGGCATGAAGGTCGCCGTCTTGCCATAGGCCTGGGCCACCTGCTGCACGACATACTTGTAAACCTGCATCCGGTCAGCGGTCTGCACCAGGGTGCCGAAGGTCAGGCCAAGCTCGTGCTGGGCCGAGGCCACTTCGTGGTGGTGCTTGTCGCAGGGCAGGCCCATTTCGAGCATGGTCGAAACCATTTCGCCGCGGATGTCGACGCAGCTGTCAACCGGAGCAACAGGGAAGTAACCGCCCTTGGCGCGCGGACGGTGGGCCAGGTTGCCACCGTCGTATTCGCGGTTGCTGTTGGTCGGCAGTTCGATGTCGTCGATCTTGAAGCCGTTGCCATCATATCCGTCATAGAAACGGACGTCGTCGAACAGGAAGAACTCGGCTTCCGGGCCAACATAGACGGTGTCACCGAAGCCAGTGGTCTTGACGTAGGCTTCGGCGCGCTTCGCGGTCGAGCGCGGGTCACGGCCATAGAGGTCGCCGGTCGAAGGTTCGACGATGTCGCAGGTGATGATCAGCATCGGCGTGGCGCTGAACGGATCGACAAAGACCGAGTCCAGATCCGGCTTCAGGATCATGTCGGATTCGTTGATGGCCTTCCAACCTTCAATCGACGAACCGTCGAACATCAGGCCGTCTTCCAGCTCATCCTCACCCATCACGTGGGCACACATGGTAAGATGCTGCCACTTGCCCTTGGGATCGGTGAAACGCAGATCGACCCATTCGATCTCCTCGTCCTTGATCCGCTTGATGATGTCCTTGGCCTTGCTCATTGGTCTTCCTTCTTGATGACCCCGGCCATCGGCCGCGGGCGAGTGTTCCGGATAGATTGGTTGGATCAGATCGCGTCGTTGTCGCGCTCACCCGTGCGGATACGCACGGCGCGTTCGACGGGGATGACAAAAATCTTGCCATCGCCAATGCGGCCGGTCTGGGCGGCATTGCAAATGGCTTCCACGGTGCGGTCGGCCAGATCGTCGGGTACGACGACTTCAAGCTTCACCTTGGGCAGGAAATCGACGACGTATTCGGCACCGCGATAGAGTTCGGTATGGCCCTTCTGGCGGCCAAAGCCCTTGGCTTCGGTCACGGTGATGCCGGAAACACCGACTTCGTGCAGCGCTTCCTTCACCTCATCGAGCTTGAACGGCTTGATGATCGCTTCGATCTTTTTCACTTGTCATTCCCCTGCGCGCTGCGCCGGTACCAGTCCGACTTTCACCGGATCCGGTCCTGACGTTCGAGTGCCGCTCCAAAATCCGGAATCAAGAATCGTGCCAGCGGCGATAGTCCGGCCCTAGGACAAGCCGCTGCGGTCGAAAAGAGTGGATTCGCAAGATTTGAATCGAAACGTATGCGCGCCTGATTCAATTCATGCGCGCAACCCCGCCAAATGTTGCCTGAATTTTCAGCAGGGCCTGCCTAAAAAATGGGCAAATTAGAGATTGAGGCCAGCAGTCTCATCCAGGCCGGCCATCAGGTTTAGGCTCTGCACTGCAGCCCCGCTGGCGCCTTTGCCCAGGTTGTCGAGCCGCGCAACCAGTCGCGCCTGCGCTCCATCCTTCGCCCCGAACACCCATAGATCAAGCCGATCTGACGGTTGCATTGAACGGCGCAGCAGCAGCTCGTCCTTCGGCTCATCATGCACGGTCACGACCTTGCTGTCGGCATAGAATTCCACCAGCGCCAGCCTAAGCACCTCCGGCGATCCGGCCATTGGCATGGCGCTGAGCGGCAACGGCACTTCAACCACCATGCCGCGGTGGGCGTCGATCACCGCCGGGGCGAACAGGGGCGGGTGGGCCAAGCCAGCATAGCGCTGCATTTCGGGCACGTGCTTGTGGCCCATGCCAAGGCCATAAGCGCGAAAGGCAATGTCACCATCTTCGTCAAACCGCTGGATCAGCGCCTTGCCACCACCCGAATAGCCGGAGACAGCGTTGATGGTATAAGGCCAATCGGCTGGCAGCAGCCCCGCGCGGACCAGCGGTGCGACCAGGCTGAGGAAGCCGGTGGGGTAGCAGCCCGGATTGGTAACGCGGCTGGCCGCGGCAACGGCCGCTCTGCCGCTCAATTCGGGGAAGCCATAGGTCCAGCCATCGGCCACGCGGTGGGCGCTGGATGCGTCGATAATCCGCACTGCCGCGCCTTCGGCAAGGGCAAGTGCTTCCTTTGCCGCATCGTCGGGCAGGCACAGCACGGCAAAGTCGGCCGCGTGATAGGCATCGCGCCGCGCCCCCGCATCCTTGCGGGCTTCGCCATCAAGGATCAGCAGTTCAAATTCGGTGCGGGGGGCGAGCCGCTCGACGATCTCCAGCCCGGTGGTCCCGGCGGCGCCATCGATGAAAACCCTGTGCGCCACTTCAGGCTTCGAGCGCTTCGACCGGCAGATAGCCGACAAAGCCATCTTCGCCGACCTGGCCCCAGGCCCAGCCGCCGGTCACGTCGAGCAGGTTGAATAGCGTGCCGCCTGCCAGTTGCTCGCGCACTTCGGCATCGGCCCGGTTGCCGGAAAGCAGGTTCGCACCCTGAGCCACGATCCTGCGCGGCATCGGCACGGCATAGTGCGGCACGAAGCAGCGCCCCGCCAGGCGAATGTGCGCCAGGTCCCCACGCACCGGCCAGTGCGCGTCATCAAGCTTTTCGGCCGGGCCGGACAGGCCAAACTGGCCTTCGGGAATGGCGGTTACGGTCAAGGTTTCGTGCCCCGAAAACTGGAAGATGGGGCGATTAGCCGCGCTGGCGGCATAGGGCAAGTTATCCATAGCGTCCCTTCAACAGTCCCCAGGCGGCGCGAAGTCCCAGGGCATCGCCGCCCTTGGGCCGGCCCGGCTTGGCGGCCGGCCGCCAGGCGAAGGTGTCGAAGTGGGCCCAGTCGGTCCCCGCGGGCACGAACCGGTCAAGGAACAGCGCGCCGACCGAGGCCCCGGCAAAGCCGTTGCTGCTGGAATTGTTGAGATCGGCAATGTCGCTTTTCAGGTATTCGCGGTAGCCGTCATAAAGCGGCAGGCGCCAGCAGGGGTCATTGGCCGCATCGCCGGCCGCCAGCATTTCGGCGGCCGTTTCGTCACGGCGGGTGAACAGAGCGGGCAGATCTGGCCCCACGGCCACCCGCGCCGCGCCGGTCAGCGTGGCAAAGTCGATCACCAGTTCGGGCTGGTCCTCACCCGCACGGGTGAGTGCATCACCAAGGACAAGCCGTCCTTCGGCGTCGGTGTTGCCGATCTCGACGGACAGGCCGGCCCGGCTCTTGAGCACGTCGCCCGGCCGGAAGGCATTGCCCGAAATTGCGTTCTCCACCGCCGGGATCAGCAGGTGCAGCCGGACGTTCAGGTGGTGCTGCATGATCAGTTGGGCCAGGGCGAGGGCATGGGCCGCGCCGCCCATGTCCTTCTTCATCAGCGCCATGCCCGAGGCCGGTTTGATATCCAGCCCGCCGCTGTCAAAGCAGACGCCCTTGCCGACGATCGCCAGTTTCGGATGCCGGGGATCGCCCCAGGTAAGTTCCAGCAAGCGCGGGGCGTGGTGCCGGGCGGCCGCCCGACCCACTGCGTGGATCATCGGATAGCCCTGCTCCAGCGCATCGCCGCTGGTTACTTTGACCTCGGCTTTGAAAGTCTTGGCAATACGCTCAACCTCGGCTTCCAGCTGCGATGGACCCATATCCTCGGCGGGTGTGTTGACCATGTCGCGCACGAGGGCGGTCGCGGCAACTTCAGCGAGGATCGGCTCAATCGCGTGCACCGCCTTGGTCAGCAACACCCGAGGGCCTTCCTCGGAAGGCTCGGCGCGATAGCGGTCAAAACGGTATTGTCCGGCGGCCCAGCCGAACAGCGCAGGGCTGCTGTCAGCATTGGCCAGGCGATAGGTGCCGGCAGGAAGGCTTTCGCCCAGTCTAGATAGACACCAGGTGCCCAGATCGGCAGTATCGGTAACGCCGGCCACCACCGACCAGTCATCGCCATTGGGGATAATCGCGTGTTCGAACGGGTTGGCCGCAAATTTCTGCGCGGCCAGTGCAGCGCGCGCATTTCCAGGCAAGGCCCGCAAAAAGTCCTCCAGTCCGGCCTTGGTTACCACGTGGATCTGCGTGGCAGATTGTTCCCGGTCGGGCTGGATCGTTGCATGCTTATCGGTCATGGTCCTGCCATAGCCGCGCTTCGGCGCGAGGTGCGAGAGGAAATTGGCAAATGCGCAAGGCTTCGATCCTGTTCCTGCTGCTGCTGGCGGCCTGTGTTCCGGAAAAGAATGAGGCCAAGGTGCCAGAGGCCACCACTGCTGCCGCAACAGAAGCCGCTGCAACCGCTGCCGCCACGATCGCGCCGCTGGCCCGCAAAACGCAGGAGCGGACCTCTTCCTTCCTGTTCGAATACAACTATCCCGCTGAAGCTGCTGCTATCCCATCGTTGGTCGCTGAGCTGGAAGCAGATTTGGCCAAGCGACGGCGCGAACTGGCCGAAGCGGCAAAGGAAGGTCGCGCTTTGGCCAAAGAGTCCGACTTTGAATTCAACCCTTATAGCTACACGGTCAATTGGACTGTCGTGGCCGATTTGCCCGGCTGGCTGAGCCTGACGGCGGGGGCAGAAGAGTATACCGGCGGCGCCCACCCTAACCATTGGGCTCAGGCCCTGTTGTGGGATAAATCTGCCGACCAGAGCCGGGTGGCCTCCGATCTGTTCATTTCCCGTGCCGCACTTGCCTCGGCAATCCGCGAACCCTTCTGCAAGGCGCTCAACCGCGAACGGGCCGAGCGCCGGGGCGAGCCGGTCAGCGCGGATAGTGACGACCAGTTCGACCAGTGCATTGACCCGACAGCATCGACCGTGATCCTTGGCTCGTCGAACAAGCAACAGTTTGACCGGATCGGAATACTGATCGCACCTTACGAGGCCGGGCCCTATGCCGAAGGTGAGTATGAGATCACCTTGCCGGTAACCAAGGCGGTGCTGGCCGTGGTCAAGCCGCAATACCGGTCAGTCTTTGCGCTGGGCCGCTGAAGCCAGTCTCGCTTTTTGGCCCGGCAGCGTCTATATGGCGCGGCGATGACACAGTATCAGGTAGTAACCGGAACCGAGACCGTCCTGCGCGACGGCACGATCAAGCTGCATGGGCCCGAAGGGTTCGATGGGATGCGCCGCGCCGGGCGGCTCGCGGCCGAAATCCTTGATGCACTGGTCCCGCATGTCCAGCCAGGCGTTTCGACCCAGGAGCTTGATGACATTGTCCGGCAGATGACGCTGGATGGTGGCGCGGTTCCGGCCACGCTCGGCTATCGCGGCTATACCCATTCGTGCTGCATTTCGATCAACCACGTTGTCTGCCACGGCATTCCTTCGGACAAGGTCCTGAAGGACGGCGATATCGTGAATATCGACGTTACTCCGCTGCTCGATGGCTGGCACGGTGATACCAGCCGGATGTATCTGGTCGGCGATGTGCCGCTTAAGGCGAAGCGGCTGGTCGATGTGACCTATGAATGCCTGATGTTGGGGATCGAGGCAGCCAGCCGCCCCGGCGCGCGGCTGGGCGATATCGGTGCGGCGATCCAGTCCCACGCCGAAGGCAATCGCTATGGCGTAGTCCGCGAATTCTGTGGCCACGGCCTGGGCCGCCTGTTCCATGACGCCCCCGAAGTGATCCACGCTGCCCGCGCCGGCACCGGGCCGGAATTGAAGCCGGGCATGTTCTTCACGATTGAACCGATGATCAACCTTGGCAAGCCAGGGGTAAAGGTGCTGGAAGATGGCTGGACGGCAGTCACCCGTGACCGTTCGCTTTCTGCCCAGTTCGAACATTCGATCGGGATTACCGAAAACGGGGTAGAGATCTTCACCAAGTCGCCGAAGGGGCTGGATAAGCCGCCTTACTAAGCGGGCGTAACCAAGCCGCGTTACTGGCCCCGCGCGCTGCGGATTGCGGCGCCTGCTGCAAAAGGCGTGATCGCCAACAGCACCAGGCTGAACGCGGCGGTCAGGGCAATGCCGGCTTCTCCGCCAGCGGACAGGCTGCCTGCACCAAAGACCAGCAGCGGCACGGCCAGCGGAATGACCAGCAGGCCACCAAGCGCTGCACCGCCGCGCAAACCGGCCGTCAGCGCGGCAACCAGTACGCCGAGTGCAGCCAAACCGGGCGTTCCCGCGAGCAGACCGAGTTCAACGGCCGCCAACGTCGCCCCATCAATCCCGACCAGAGCGCTGGCGGGAAGCGCGGCCATCAGCAGCGCCGGAGCGAAGCTCAACCAATGGGCCAGCATTCGCGCAGTCATCGCCAGTTCTTCACTGATCCCGCGTAGCGCGAGCTGATCAAACAGGCCGAGTTCCAGATCGGGCTCAACCAGCCGGTCAAGCGGCAGGATCGCCGCCAGCAGCGCCGCAATCCACAGCACGCCGCCACCAGTCCGCGCCAGCACCGGCGCATCCGGGCCGACCGCAAAGGGATAGAGCATCGCCACTGCCAGGAAGAACAGCACCGGCAGCAAGGTCGCGCCGCGGCGCTCTCCGCCCAGCAGTAGGCCCAGGTCGCGGCGCAGCAGGATCAGGAAGTGCCTCATGCGGTATAGTCCGCCAGGTCAATCGCAGCCCCGCCGGGCAAGGCGATCGGCTGGTGCGAGGCAACCAGGGCAATGCCGCCCTGCGCGCAATGCTGCGCTATCAAAGCTTCGACCAAGGCAACGCCGCGCGTGTCGAGGCCGTTGAGCGGCTCATCCAGCAGCCAGATCGGCGCTTCCTGCCCCAGCAGACGAGCCAGGGCCGCGCGCTTTTTCTGTCCGGTTGAAAGATAGCGCACCGGCACTTCAAGCAGTCCGGAAAGGCCCAATCGGGCCAGTTCCGCGTCGCCCGGCCCATCAAGCCGCCGCCAAAAGCCCAGCGCGCTGCCCAGCGGCAGGCCGGGATCGAGGGCAGGGCGCTCATCAAGCAGGCCAACGCTGCCCGCGCGCTCAACCGTGCCCACCAGCGGGCGCAGCAGACCGGCGAGGATACGGATCAGGCTGGACTTGCCAATCCCGTTGGCCCCCTTGACCTGCATGGCCTGGCCGGCGGTCAGTTCCAGCGCCAGCCCGCGGAACAGCAGCCGCTCGCCGCGCTGGCAGGCAAGGTTGTTGGCAGAAAGGCGGCACGCTTGCATCGCCACGCGCGATAGGGGAAAGCGGGGCCACTGCCAAGGAGCCGCACATGTCGATCGCCCGCCTGACCGAAGCCGAACTGTCCGACCTGCTGGCGCGGCACCCACAATGGACCCTGCGCGGCGATGGCCTGGCGCTGCAACGGACCTTTCGTTTTGCCGACTTTAACGCGGCTTTCGGCTTTATGACCCGCGTCGCGCTCTATGCCGACAAGGCCGATCACCACCCTGAATGGTTCAATGTCTACAACCGGGTGGAGATCACGCTGACCACCCACGACGCCGGCGGCCTTTCCGCCCGCGACGCGGCAATGGTGGAGTGGCTGGCGGGGATCGGGGACGGCTGATCGATGAAGGCTAACGCAGCGCGCTAGTCAGGATAGACCCAGCCGTCAGACGAGCCATAATCTACTGGCTTCTTTCCGAGGTGCTTTTGTAGAAGCCGCATTTCGCGGTCGTGCCAGCTTTCCTCGGGATCAATTTCCGTCGGGTACGTAAAATTGAATGTAAAGTCCGCGTCATTGATGACGAGTTCGAAGTATTCCCAACGCTTCCCTTCAGGTTCGGCATGCCATGCATCGCACACCGGATCGGATAAATCATCCAGCATGTAGTGCCAAAAGATATGGTCGCCTTCGTCCGAGTAAACCGCGACGCTGACCATACCTCCATCGGTCATGCAGTAACTGAAGATCTTTCCTTTCGATTCAACATGATTGTCGATTGTCTCGACTATCCGTTGATAATGCGGATTCGCGATGTTTCCATTGCTGGCACTCATATCAAATCCCCTTCTCGTTCGGTATACTGATCGAGTGCTTTCGGCCATTGGAGTACCAAATGACATCTATTCGGCCTGGACGAGCAGATGCATTCTTAAACCGAGGTCTGATGTCGACGACCACCTTCTTTCCATGGCCAAGGTCTCTGGCCCATTCCGCTTCAAGCGCACGATATCGCCCGCGGTTCACATTTGCATCCTGAGCGAAATGGTTGAACTTTTCGCGCGGGCCGTTGAACCGGGTGGCAATGTAATGGCCGCCGTCATCTGTTGGCAGTCGATCGGGCCTCCCGGCACCGGACTGCATTGAGCGGCTTCGCGTTGAGCGCGGGCTATCGGTCAGTGAGCCAGTGATTTGCCGCGTGCGGTGCTGCGCATCCATGGCAAAGGCATAGCCATTGGCGTGAATGGTTTGGACGATCGGGCTGGGTGGTCTTGGGCGATGTGCACTGGAATCCGGCGAAACGACTGCGGGCGTGATTGGTTTCCGAAGTTGCGGTTTCGTCTTCGGTTTTTTGTGGCCAGGCGCATCCCAGGAACCTGACGCACCGCCGCCGCCAGTGTCACCGCCGCCGAAAACGCCAGTTGCACCACCACCGTCAAAACCCCGGCCGCCGCCGCCATAGCCACCAAACTTGGGCGGCACCTTCCTGCCCATGCCGGCCCGCGTGAAGCGGCCGTCTTCGATGTCGTGCCACGGATTGTACTTGAGCGCGAACGGGGCGGCAGGATCGCCCAGCATCACGCCGGTGCGCAGATAAATCTCAAATGCGCTCTTGCCGCGTTGCAGCCATTCTTGTGGAATCATCGCCAAACTCCAAATGGGTCGGCGATTCGGCTATAATATCAAATATTTGTGGGAAAACGAAAAACTGCCACAAAATCGGACGCGATTTACTGCCCCAGTGGCCTAAGCGTTGAACGGACCTGCTTGCGCAAGCGGCCCGGCATCCAGCGGCTGGCGAAGGCCAGGCGGTGGGCAGTCTTGCCAACGCGGTTGTGGAGCTGGTTGCCGTGGACGGCGGCCCAGGCGGTTTCGGCCACTTCGGTTACCGCGGTAATCTCAAGCCCGGCGCTCTGCACGCGGCCGCGGATGTCCTCGTTGGTGCCCTGGTTGGCAGTATGGTCCAGCAGCGGCGTATCGATGAAGGCGGGCATCAGACTGGCGACCTTGATCCCGTCCTCGGCCCATTCGCCATCCAGGCTTTCGGTGATCGCGCGCACGCCGAACTTGGTGGCGGAATAGACCGAGGCGCCCGGCGTGCCGTAAATGCCTGCGGCACTGGCGGTGTTAAGCAGACACGATCCGGGCGCGCTCGCCTTGAGCCAGGGATAGGCGGCCTGGGCACCGAACAGAACGCCCTTCAGGTTGATATCGAGGCAACGCTCGATCTCCTCAACCTTGTTATCGACCAGCGCGCCGCCCAGCGGAATACCCGCATTGTTGAACACCGCGTCGATCTTGCCACCTGCGGCCTTGGCAAAGGCGGCGAGGGCCTGATCCCAGGCGGCGCGATCGCGGACGTCTAGCTTGTGCTGCGAGGAAGCACCGGCTGGAAGAAGCGCCGCTGTTTCCTTCATCCCGCTTGCGCTGATGTCAGCCAGGCCAACAAACCAGCCGTTGGCGGCGAATTTCTGTGCCACAGCGCGGCCAATACCCGATCCACCGCCCGTGATGAAAATCGCCTTACGCTCTGACATGCCCCACTCCGAATCACACTTACACTGTTGTCAGCAGTGCTTACAGCGCCGGGTTGTTATAGCAATGCCAGGTAAAGATCGCGGTAGCGCCGCGGTGTGGACGCCAGGCTTCGGCCAATTCGCGGGTCAGCTTTTCAGATGGGCGCTCGGGCAGGTTGAGCAGTTTGTGCAGGCCGGCCTGCACGGCCAGGTCGCCCGCGGGCCAGATATCCGCCCGGCCTTCGGCGAAGAGCAGGTAAATCTCGGCCGACCAGCGCCCGATGCCCTTGATCTGGGTCAGTTGGGCGATGGCGGCTTCGTCATCGGCGGGGAGGGAATCGAAATCGAGCTCGCCGTTCACCACCAGCTCGCACAATGATCGCATATAGCCCTGCTTCTGCTTGGACAGGCCGCAGGCGCGCAGGGTGTCAAAATCGGATTCCAGCACTTTTTCAGGCGGCAGGTCAGGCCCCAGGTGCGCTTCAAACTTGCGCCACATCGATGCCGCAGCCGCTACGCTGACCTGCTGGCCCACGATCGTGCGCATCAGCGTGGCATAGCCGCGTGATCGGATCCGCGGTTCGGGATAGCCGGTGCGGGCGAGGGCCGATGCGAAGCGCGGCTCGATCTGCGCCACGCTATCCAGGCCGTGCTTCAGTTGCTCTGCGGTCAATCCCACTGGAAATGGTCCTGCTTGCCAAAGGAAAGCACCTTGGTTAGCAGCCGCGGCGTGGCGCCGATAGGGTGCAAGTAAGAGGAACGAAACGATGCCGAAGCTGGTAGTGGTCAATCGGGCTGGTGAAGAAAAGACGGTCGATGCTGCGGCCGGCCTGTCGGTGATGGAAGCGATCCGTGACAACGGCTTTGACGAACTGCTGGCGCTGTGCGGTGGCTGCTGCTCTTGTGCGACCTGCCACATCCATGTCGACGCGGGCTGGGCTGACAAGCTGCCTGCGATGAGCGAAGACGAAAACGATCTGCTCGATAGCTCGGATCACCGCAATGCAACCTCGCGCTTGTCGTGCCAGATCCAGCTGACGGACGATCTGGATGGCCTGAAGGTCGCGATTGCACCGGAAGATTGAGCTACTGACGGGCCAAGCGCAAATGCATTGCGCCGGGCCTGCAGCAGTCCTACCTCTCGGGCGATGACTATGGCGCTCGTACAGAACAGCACGCTCGACCTGATCGGCAACACCCCGCTTGTCCTGCTCAAGGGACCAAGCGATGCGGCTGGTTGCGAGATCTGGGGCAAATGCGAATTCACCAACCCCGGCGCCTCGGTCAAGGACCGCGCCGCGTTGTGGATCATTCGCGATGCGGAAGCCCGGGGCGAGTTGAAGCCCGGTGGTACGGTGGTTGAAGGGACCGCCGGCAATACCGGGATTGGGATCGCGCTCGTTGCCAATGCGCGCGGTTACAAGACCGTAATCGTCATGCCGGATAACCAGTCCAAGGAAAAGATGGACACCCTGCGCGCGCTGGGGGCTGAACTGGTGCTGGTGCCGCCAACCAAGTTCGCCGATCCGGCGCATTTCGTCCACACCTCGCGCCGGCTTGCCGAAGAGACCGATGGCGCGGTCTGGGCCAACCAGTTCGATAATGTTGCCAACCGCAAGGCCCACATCGAAAGCACCGCCCCCGAAATCTGGCAGCAGCTGGACGGCCGGCTCGATGGCTTCACCTGCGCAGCCGGTACGGGCGGGACGATCGCCGGGGTCGGGCTGGGGTTGAAGTCGTTTGATGAGAACATCCGCATCGCGCTGACCGACCCGCACGGCGCGGCGCTGTACAGCTATTACGCCTGCGGCGAGCTCAAGGCCGAAGGGACCTCTGTCGCGGAAGGGATCGGGCAGGGGCGGATCACGGCCAACCTTGAAGGCGCGCCGATCGACACCCAGTTCCGCATCGCCGATGAAGAAGGCTTGGAATGGGTTGCCCGGCTGCTGCGCGAGGAAGGGCTGTGCCTGGGCCTGTCATCGGGCATCAACGTGGCCGGTGCGATTGCACTGGGCAAGCAGTTGGTAGCCGAAGGGCGCCAGAATGTTCGGGTCGCAACGATCCTGTGTGACACCGGCTTCCGTTACTTGTCATCGCTCTACAATGCCGAGTGGCTGCGCGCGAAGGGCCTGCCGGTCTTTCCCTGGCTGGCCTGATCGGTTAGGCTCAAACGATGGCAACGCAGCCTAACCGCCCTGATCAGCGTCCGGTCCCGCAGCATTTTGAGCCGCCGACCGCGCGTGAACTTCGCGCTCAGGCAGTGCAGCGGCTTCAGGCCGGGCTGTTCGGCCTGGCGGCCATTGTCCTGCTGGTTGGCTTGGCGAATATCATTAATGATCGGGCCCGGTCTTCAGAGAGCCCTGCTCCAGCTTCAGCTGCTCAGGCCAAGGCCGATGACCGGGGCGATCCGCTGGCCGACATTGGCGTGGTTCCAGCGGCGGCGCCAAGCGCTTCACCCAAGTCCAGTGTCGCGCCCAAGAATTAGGCGGCTGGCGCCGGTCCTGCTCTCAGCAGTCGCGCTGGCGATCTTTGCCTGGACACTTCGCCCGAACCCAAGCGTACCGCGCGAGCCGGTCGGCCTGTTTAGCTCAATGCCAATCCTGTGGGGTGAAGCAGATGGGCTGAGTAACCTGTTGTCGAATGATCGTGCGGCGCACCGGATCAAGTTGGCACTTTCCGCGCGCGGGCCGATCATGCCGCTGGACACGCTGGAAGCGCTGCCATCAGAGCTGCGGCAGTTGGTGATCGTACAGCCCCGGCCGCTTTCGCCGGTAGAGAATTTCAAGCTGGATGGCTGGGTGCGGGGCGGGGGGCGCCTGCTTTTATTGGCTGATCCGATGCTGACTGAACCATCGATCTATGCGCTTGGTGATCAGCGCCGACCGCAGGATATCGTGCTGCTTTCGCCAATTCTGGCCCAATGGGGGCTGGAGCTGACTTTTGACGAGTTACAACCAAGCGGATTGCAACGCCATTCGATTGGAGGCGTGACGGTCCCAGTCAGCCTTGCCGGGGCATGGCAAACCCGTAACGCGAATTGCCGCATTGATGGGGCGGGCGTCCTGGTTACCTGCCAGATCGGGAAGGGGCGTGTGGTCGCCCTCGCTGATGCCGAAGTTGCTGCTGCGCAAGACCCTGAGGGGCTGCGCGAGCCAGCTCTGGCCAGCATGCTTGACCGGGCCTTTGGCAGGCCCTGATCGGGACATTCCGGGGAAAGTACGGGAAGGAACCCGCCGACTGGCCGAGTCGGACGGTAAACTGCTGATTTTTTGTAAGAACAAATCGGCAACAAAATGCTGTATGGCGCTCGCCATATTGTTTCCATGACAAGAAAATCAATTATTTAACGACTTATCCCGCATTTTCCCGCAAAAATCCCTTCCATCCCCGGGCTGTGGGGGTTAAGAAATCATTTCATCGAAAGTGAAGTTTGCCTTCGTGCCCCGCGCAGGGGTCCCGGTCGCCAGCGAGGCGATTGGAGCGGAGGGGGTTTTAACCGCCGGTTTTCGGCATTTGGGGCAGGTGGCGTGGAGGCGGTTCGGCCGATCAGCTATAGCGGACAGGGCTTCTCGCTCCTTGGCGAGAAGGGTCGGTTCGTGCTGCCGCCAGACTTCCGCAAGGCTGTCCGCGATTCCGGTCTTGGTGAGCGGGTGCTTTGCCTGGCCAAGCATCCCCGCTGGAAGTGCCTGATTGGGTTCGGTCTGGGCCGCGTCAACGAATTCGAGGCTGAGCTTGACCGTGAAGAGCGCATCGCGCTTGAGCGCGGGGCCGAATATGATCGCGAACTGCGGGCCAATCAGCTTTATGGCTTCGCGCGCGTGCCTTTTGATGATTCCGGTCGCTTTGTCCTTCCGGATCGGTACTTCAAGCTCGGTGGGCTGGTTGGCGCTGCGTTCTTTCAGGGGGGCGGTAAGTCCTTCACGATCTGGAATCCAGAAGAGCTCGCCAAGATGGGTGCTGGTTGGGAAGATGCGCAGGAGGCCTGCGCAGAACTTGCCGCCCAGGCCGGAAAGGCCCGCAAGTGAGCGCGGCTCCTCACATCCCAGTTCTGCTTGATGAGGTGATCGCTGCGCTTGCGCCGGCTCCCGGGGCAGTGATTGTCGATGCCACGTTTGGTGCTGGCGGCTATACGCGTGCACTGCTTAATGCCGGAGCGACGGTACACGCTTTCGATCGCGATCCCGATGCGATCGCCGCTGGTCGGACTTGGCCCGAATGCAACGAGCAACCGCCGCGGCTGGTGCTGCATCCGCGCCGATTCTCAGAAATGCTTGCCGCGCTGGCCGAGGCTGGAGTGGGTCGCGTCGACGGCATTGCCATGGATATCGGCGTCTCCTCGATGCAGCTCGATCAGGCTGACCGCGGCTTCGCCTTTGCGGTTGATGGCCCGCTCGACATGCGGATGAGCCAGGACGGCCCAAGCGCGGCTGACTTCGTCAATACCGCGCCCGAGGGTGAGATCGCTGACGTCCTGTTCAACTATGGGGAAGAGCGGCAGTCGCGTCGTGTTGCCCGTGCTATTGTCGCGGCGCGCCCGCTGGAAACCACCGGTCAGCTTGCTGCTGTGGTCCGCAAGGCGCTGGGCCACCATCCGGGCATGCCCAAGGATCCTGCGACCCGCAGCTTCCAGGCCATCCGCATCCACGTCAATGCAGAGCTGGATGAGTTGAACGCCGCGCTTGATGCGGCCGAGCAGCTCCTTGCGCCAGGTGGCCGGCTGGCCGTTGTCAGCTTCCACAGCCTTGAAGACCGAATTGTGAAGCAGTTCCTGCGCGAAGCTGCAGGGGCCCTCGCTAACACATCGCGGCATCTGCCGCAGGTTGCGCCTGCTGCCGCGCCGACCTTCGATCACATCGCCAAGGCGGTTCGTCCTTCGACTGTCGAGATCAACCGCAATCCCCGTGCACGTTCGGCCACCCTGCGGGCCGCCGTGCGCACCGCTGCTCCCGCTCGCCATAGGAGGGCTGCATGAATCTGACCCGTGACCGGATGCGTTCAATCGGTTGGGTGGCACTTCTTGCCATCTGTGCTGCGTTGACCCTCGTGCTGATGGTCCGCGTCAACGCGGTGAAAAGCGAGGTGCAGCTTGCCCAGCGCCAGATCAATGCGCTCAAGCAGGAAAAGCTGTTCCTCGAGACCGAGTTTCAGACACGCGCGAGCCAGCAGCAACTCCGCAACCTCAACGCAATCGAGTTTGGCTATCAGGCGCCGAGCGCCGGCCAGTACCTTGAAGGCGAACGCCAGCTCGCCGCGCTTGGCAAGGTTCGCGGACCTGACGCGCCGAGCCCGATCCGCGTTGCCAGCGCGGCCGAGGCCATTGGCGATCAGAATCCAATCCAAGCCATGGTATCGCCGCTGACCGGCCAGGCGATCTCTGCCAAGGCCAAGGTGGCGGATTCCCGCGATGCTGCAGAGCGGGCCACCACTCCGGCCAAGCTTAGTGCCCGGCTCACCAGGCTTGATCGGGCGGAGGTCCGCGCCGAATGAACACCCTGGCGGTTTCCAGCATTGTTGCCTCTGGCCGGGTGGAAATCGCCAACACACGCCGCCAGGCCTTGACCATGGCAAAGGCCCGAATTGTTCTGGTTTGCGGCCTGTTCACTCTGTTTGCCGTCGTTGCCCTGCTGCGGGTGATTTACCTTGGGCTGTTTGAAGGTACACCTGCCAGCGCCAGTGCGTTTGGCCTTACCCCGCAACGTGGCGATATTGTGGATCGCAATGGCATCCCGCTGGCCCGCACCTTTCCTGCTTATTCGTTGTGGTACAACCCGGACGCCCTTGGCGACAATGGAACCCCGCTGGTCCGCCCGGTGGGCGAGGTCGCGGCCGCGCTGAACCGGATTTTCCCCGACATGGATGTCGCCCAAACGGCCGCACGGCTGGCCTCGGGTCGATCAGGCTATCTGCGCCGTCGGATCCTGCCAGAGGACGCCAACCGGGTCCATGCTCTGGGCGAGCCGGCGCTGGAATTTCCGAGGGAAACGGAGCGGTTTTATCCGCAGGGTTCGCTGGCTGCCCATGTGCTTGGGTTCGTGGGTGCCGATGGCCGTGGACATGTCGGCATGGAGGGCGTCTTTGATAAACGCCTGACCGATCCGGCCACCCGGGGCACCCCGGCCGTGCTCTCGCTCGACAGCCGGGTCCAGGGCGCGCTCGAAGACGAATTGCTCAAAGGCATCGCCGATACCAACGCCAAGGGCGCGGCTGGACTGGTGCTGGATGTGGAAACGGGTGAAGTCCTGGCGCTCGCCTCGTTGCCGTCATTCAACCCGAACCTGATCGACAATGCCAGCGCCGGCAACATCTTCAACCGCGTCACCAACCAGGTTTACGAGCTTGGCTCAACCTTCAAGCCGATCACCGTTGCTGCAGCGATTGACGCCGGTACTGTCACCGACCTTTCACGCCGCTATCACTCGGGCCGACCGCTGGAAATCGGCGGCTTTCGCATTCGCGATTCGCATAGCTTCGGGGCATCGCTGAACGTGCCTGAGGCGCTGATCCACTCGTCCAACATCGTCACTGCGCAGATTGCCGATGAGCTCGGCGGTGCGCGGCTGAACGCGACGATGCGCTCGCTCGGCATGAACGAGCGTCCCTATATCGAACTCCCGGCGCGGGGTTTCCCGCTTTGGCCGAAAGGTGACTGGGCCCGGATCACGACTATGACCGTGTCTTACGGCCACGGCATAGCCGTCACCCCGCTGCACCTTGCCACCGCCTATGCCGCGCTGGTGAATGGTGGGTTCTGGCGTCCGGCCACGCTCCGCAAGGTTGGCCCAGGCCAAACACCCAAGGGGCGTCGGGTGTTCAAAGCTTCGACCAGCGCGCGTATGCGCCAGCTGTTGCGGATGATCGTCGTCGATGGCACCGGCAAGAAAGCGGATGCCGTGGGCTATCGGGTTGGCGGCAAGACCGGTTCGGCCGAAAAGCCCGGCGTCGGCGGCTATCAGCGGAGCTCGCTGGTTTCTACTTTTGCTGCCGCTTTCCCCATGGATAATCCGCGCTATGTGCTCATTGCCATGCTCGATGAGCCGCAGGGCACCGCCGCAACTTCCGGTCAGCGTACGGCTGGCTGGACCGCGGCGCCGATTGTCGGACGGGTCGTGCCGCGCATCGGTCCGCTGCTCGGCATCATGCCTGAACCGCACCGCGATGTTGATATTTCAGACCTCTCGCCGCTGGTTGGCAGTGGAGAGGGTGAATGAATCTGGCGCAGCTGGCAAAGCTTGCCGGCATTCCCCTCGCCAGCGCAGCCGATGCACCGGTAACAGGCTTCGCGATCGATAACCGCAAGGTCGCACCCGGCACGGTGTTTGGCGCATTCCAGGGCGCGGCAGCAAATGGTGAGGACTTCATTCCTGCTGCCATCGCGGCCGGTGCTATTGCCGTCGTTGCCTGTCCTGAAGCGAAGGTAGAAGGCGCAGTTCACATTGCAGCCGCCAATCCTCGCCAGGCTTTTGCCCGGCTGGCCGCGCAGTTCTTCACGCCCGTGCCGGCCACGCTGGTGGCGGTCACCGGCACCAACGGCAAGACGTCCACGGTTGAGATGACGCGCCAGATCTGGCGCATGGCCGGCCACAGCGCCGCATCGATCGGCACGCTGGGGATCACCACTGCGGACGAGAGCGTCTCCACTGGGCTGACCACCCCCGATATCGTCACCTTCCTCGCCAATATGAGCGGCCTTGCCCGCGAAGGGGTCACCCACGTTGCCTATGAAGCATCAAGCCACGGCTTGGCGCAGTATCGCAACGAAGGGCTGATG
Organism: Novosphingobium sp. APW14; assembly: GCF_032337075.1. Lineage (NCBI taxonomy): Bacteria > Pseudomonadati > Pseudomonadota > Alphaproteobacteria > Sphingomonadales > Sphingomonadaceae > Novosphingobium > Novosphingobium sp. APW14. The sequence continues at coordinate 155,236 of NZ_JAVYAB010000004.1, read as the reverse complement.
GTTGTTGCCGGTGGCTTCACCAATCTCAGCCGCGACCATCTCGATTATCACAAGACCATGGAAGACTACTTCGCGGCCAAGATGCGGCTGTTTGACGAAGTGGTTGCCGATGATGGCACGGCGGTGATCTGGGCCGACGACGAATGGTCCGATCGCGCAATCAGCCATGCCGCCAGCCGCGGACTCAAGCTGCTTACCGTTGGTGAGAAGGGCGAAGCCATTCGCCTGGTTAGCCGTACGCCGGGCCAACTCGGGCAGTTGCTGGAACTGGTCCATGGAGGCCAGAGCCGCACGGTTAACTTGCCGCTGATCGGGGCGTACCAGGCCGCCAATGCCCTCGTCTCTGCGGGGCTGGTTCTGGCGACCGGGGGCAATGCGGCGCAAGTGTTCGATGGGCTTTCCCGCCTGCAACCCGTGCGCGGGCGGCTTGAACGCGCGGCGATCAGCCGGGCCGGCGCGCCGGTCTATGTCGACTATGCCCATACCCCCGATGCGCTTGAGGCAGCGATCGCCGCACTGCGCCCGCACTGCTCTGGCCGCCTGATCGTCGTGTTCGGCGCGGGCGGGGATCGTGACCAGGGCAAGCGACCGGAAATGGGCCGGGTTGTTGCCGACCAGGCCGATCTGGGCATTGTCACCGACGACAATCCTCGCAGCGAAGATCCCGCCGCAATCCGCGGCGCGATCCTGGCTGGCGGCGTCGGGAAACTGAACGAAACGGGCGATCGCCGCGCGGCCATTGCCGCCGCGATTACCGCAGCCGGGCGCGATGACATCGTGCTGATCGCCGGCAAGGGCCATGAACAGGGGCAGATTATCGGCGCCGGGGAAACCATGCGTGTGCTGCCATTCGATGACGTTAGCGTAGCCAGGGAGTGTGCTGCATGAATGCCTTTGCCCGGATCCTTGAGTGGCCGATCGAAGTCGAAGATGCGCATGGTTTGGCGCTGTGGACAGCGGGCGAGATCGCCGCGGCGACCGGCGGCACGGCCAGTGGCGACTTTGCGGTCTCTGGCGTCGAGATCGACAGCCGCGACGTCATGGAAGGTGACCTGTTCTTTGCCCTCAAGGGCGAAGCGATGGACGGGCACCGCTTTGTCGACGCGGCATTCGCCAAAGGTGCGGCCGCTGCCGTGGTTGACCGCCCGATCGATGGGCCGCACATTCTGGTTGAGGACACCTCCAAGGCGCTTGAGCTGTTGGCCAAGGCCGCGCGCGAGCGCACGCTGGCACGGGTAATCGGCGTCACCGGCTCGGTCGGCAAGACCGGGGTCAAGGAAGCGATCTTCGCCGCGCTCGACCGTTCAAGCCGTGGGCGCGCGCATCGGTCGGTCAAGAGCTACAACAACCATGTCGGCGTGCCGCTGAGCTTGGCCCGCACCCCGGCGGGGACGAAGTTCGGCGTCTTCGAAATGGGCATGAACCACGCGGGCGAAATCCGTGCGCTGACCAGCCAGGTGCGCCCGCATGTCGCGCTGATCACCACCATCGCCCCGGCTCATATCGAAAACCTGGGTTCGATCGAGGCTATTGCCGATGCCAAGGCCGAGATCTTCGAAGGGCTGGAGCCCGGCGGCACTGCAATCGTTCCGGCAGATGTTGCCCAATATGGCCAGTTGCGCCGCACCGCCGAACGGCTGGGGGTGAAGATCGTTTCCTTCGGGCGCAGCGATTTTGCCGATGTCCGGCTGCTTGATGCGGTCCCGGCCCCCGGTGGCGGCTCGCTGGTGACGGCAGACATGGGCGATCGCCGCCTCTGCTACACCGTTGCGACCCCTGGCGAGCACTGGGTCGTCAATTCGCTGGCGGTCATTGCCGCCGTGCGGGAACTGGGCGGTGACCTTGGTGCAGCCGGTCTGGCTCTGGCTGAGCTGGAAGGCCTCAAGGGCCGGGGTGCTCGGCATCGGCTGTCGGTCGATGGCGGTGTCGTACTGCTGATCGACGAGAGTTATAACGCTAACCCCGCCTCGATGAAGGCTACCCTTGCCGAACTCGGCAAGACTGTCGCCGCGCGCCGTATCGCCGTCCTCGGCGCGATGAAGGAACTGGGCGATCATGGTCCGGCCTTCCATGCCGACCTCGCTGTCCCTCTTCGGGACGCAGAGGTCGATCACGTGGTGCTGGTGGGCGATGAGATGCTGCCATTGGCTCGGGAACTGGGGAAATCAGCCACTACGGCGCTTGGCAAGGCCATGTCCTTCGCTCATTGCCAGACGGCTGGGGAAGCATTGGCGGCACTTGCGGAACTTGGTCTGCGGGCCGACGATGCCGTACTCATCAAGGGGTCGAATTCCGTTGGGTTGGGGGCCGTCGTCGCCGCCCTGACGCAGAACAAGGATTGAGATCAGGATGCTTTACCTGATCGCCGAATACTTCGAGTTTTCGGGGCTGGCGAACCTTATCCGCTATCAGACGTTCCGCGCGGGCGCAGCATTGATGACGGCACTGGTGATCGGCCTGATCATCGGTCCGAAGTTCATCAACATGCTGCGTGTCCGCCAGGGCAAGGGGCAGCCCATCCGCGAGGATGGCCCGCAAAGCCACCTGGCCAAGCGTGGCACGCCGACCATGGGCGGGCTGATGATCATGATTGCGCTGGTCGTGTCGATGCTGTTGTGGATGGACCTGTCCAGCCCGCTCGTCTGGGCTTGCCTGATGGTCACCAGCGGGTTTGGCCTGATCGGGTTCCTTGATGATTACGACAAGGTCAAGAAGCGCAGTACGGCCGGTGTTTCGGGTCGCGCACGGCTGGCGGCTGAATTCTTCGTCGCCGGGCTCGCATCGTGGATCATCGTCAGCCAGACCAGCACCAACCTCTATGTTCCGTTCTTTTCGGGTCATTATATCCCGCTGGGGCCAATCTACTTCCTGTTCGCCGCCTTCGTGATTGTTGGTGCCGGCAATGCCGTGAACCTGACAGACGGGCTTGATGGCCTGGCGACCATGCCGGTGATTATTGCCGCCGGTACCTTTGCCATCATCGCCTACCTTGCAGGCCGGGCAGACTTTTCGGCCTATCTTGGCATTCCACACATTCCGCGCGCCGGTGAACTTGCAATCCTTTGTGCGGGGATCATGGGTGCCTGCTTGGCGTTTCTGTGGTTCAATGCGCCGCCAGCGGCCGTGTTCATGGGCGATACGGGCAGCCTTGCCTTGGGTGGTGCACTGGGTGCCATTGCCGTTTCCTCGCGTCATGAGATCGTGCTGGCAATCGTGGGCGGCCTGTTTGTGGCCGAGGCACTTTCCGTGATTATCCAGGTTGCCGTTTACAAGCGTACCGGCAAACGGGTGTTCAAGATGGCGCCGATCCACCATCACTTCGAGCAGTTGGGCTGGAAGGAATCGACTGTGGTGATCCGCTTCTGGATCGTCTCTATCGTCCTGGCCTTGATCGGCTTGTCGACGCTCAAGCTGCGATGATTACGACCTCCGCCTTTGCCGGCAAGCGCTATGCCGTCCTCGGACTTGCCCGCTCGGGCATGGCTGCGGTGGAAAGCCTGCTGGCGGGCGGGGCGGAAGTAACAGCTTGGGACAGCCGCGAGGAACCACGTCGCGCGCTGGAGGGGCGGGTCGAGCTCGCCGATCCGCTGGGCATCGACTTGGCTGGCTTTGCCGGTGTGGTCGTTTCGCCCGGTGTGCCGCTGAATAGCCACCCGATTGCATCTCACGCCGAAGCCGCCGGTGTGCCGGTGATCGGTGACATCGAACTGTTCGCCTTGGCCCGACCGGATTTGCCTGCGCACCGCGTGGTTGGGATCACCGGGACCAACGGGAAGTCGACCACGACGGCGCTCGTCCACCACGTGCTGCAAAGTGCTGCCCTGCCTGCGCGAATGGGTGGGAATATTGGCTTGCCGGTTCTGGGGCAGGCGCCGCTGCCGCCGGGCGGCGTCTATGTGCTGGAGCTGTCGAGCTATCAGATCGACCTGACCCATTCGCTGGCCTGTGATGTCGCGGCCTTGCTGAACATCACCCCTGATCACCTTGACCGCTACGACGGGTTTGAAGCCTATGCCGCAAGCAAGGCGCGCCTGTTCGCGATGCAGGACGCGGATCAGTTTGCCGTGTTTGGAGTTGGCGATTCCGAAACCCGCAGCGTTGCGGAGCGCGAGTTGGCGCGCCACCTGCCCGGCAAGGTGCAATCGGTTGATGGGGCTGATCTGTTGTCGCTCCAGCCCGACTGGCCGACACTGCAGGGCCCGCACAATCTGCAGAATGCCGCCGTCGCCGTCGCGATAGCCGAGGCGTTGGGTCTGACCCAGGCCCAGTGGGCCCCGGCCCTGGCCAGCTTCCGCGGCCTGCCGCACCGGATGGAACGTGTTGCTGAGGCCGGCGGTTTGCTGTTCATTAATGACAGCAAGGCAACCAATCCGGCCTCGACTGCCCCGGCGCTGGCGGCGTTTCCTCCCAATCCGAACAAGCGCGTCCACTGGATTGTTGGCGGCCTGCCCAAGGGCGATGATCTGGATGAATGTGCCCCGCACTTCGGTAATATTGCTGCGGCCTATACCATCGGTGAGGCTGGCCCGATGTTTGCTGATTTGCTGCGTCCGCATATGCCGGTGACCCGCAGCGAGATGATGTGTGATGCAATCCAGCAGGCCATGGCCGCGGCCCGGCCTGGCGATGTTATCCTGCTTTCTCCGGCATGCGCCAGTTTCGACCAGTTCCGCGATTATGAGGCGCGTGGTGACAGCTTCCGTCAGATTGTTCACGCGCTGACGACTGACCAGGGTTCGCCCGCTGCCGAAGGATCGCGCTGATGGCTACGCATCCGCCTTTCGTTCCTCGCGCCGGACAGGCGCCGCAGGCGGGGTTGCCGCGGCAGCGCAACCGGCGCAGCGAATTTGCGATCTGGTGGCGCGAAATCGACCGGGTACTGCTGGGGCTGGTCCTGTTGTTGATGGCCTTGGGCACTCTGGCCGTCGCGGCGGGATCCCCAGCCAGCGCGCAGCGGCTTTCCACTGCGCGGGTCAGGCTGGATGATCTCCACTTTTTCTACCTGCACCTGCGCTGGCAATTTGTTGGGTTGCTCGCCATGTTCGGAGCTGCGGTCCTGCCAAGAGACATGGCACGCCGCGTTGGGATTCTGCTGGGCGCGGCCATGTTGGTTGGGCTTTTCCTGGTGCCCATTTTTGGCTCGACCGTGAATGGCGCCAAGCGCTGGCTTAACCTGGGTTTCTCGCTCCAGCCTTCCGAATTCCTGAAACCGGCTTTTGCGATCTGTCTGGCTTGGATCCTGTCGTGGCGGGCCCGCGACCCCAAGCTGCCGGTCCTAGCACTCAGCACTGCGGTCATGCTCTTGGTGATCTGTCTGCTGATGCTGCAGCCGGATCTGGGTTCGGCAATCCTGTTCGCCGGGGTCTGGTTCGTGCTGGCTTTGCTGGCAGGTATTTCAGTCCAGCTTATTGGCCTGGTAATCGCCGGCGGCCTTGGAGCGGTGACCCTTGCGTATATTTTCTATGAGAATGGTCGCAATCGCATTGACGCTTTCCTGGGCGGCGGCACGGCATTCGATCAGGTTGACCTGGCCAGCCGCACGTTGCTCTCGGGGGGGTGGACCGGCACCGGTATCTGGCTTGGCAAGCGCAAGATGGCACTGCCCGAAGCCCACACCGACTATATCTTCTCCGTGATCGGGGAAGAGTTCGGCCTGGTGATGTGCATGGTGATCTTGGCGCTTTATGTTGCGATCGTGCTGCGCGTCCTGTTGCGCTTGCTTAAGGAGGAAGACCTGTTCACCACTCTTGCCGCGGCCGGCTTGACCGCCCAGCTCGGCGGGCAGGCCTTCATTAATATCTTGGTGAACCTGCAGCTGTTCCCGTCAAAGGGGATGACGCTGCCGCTGATTTCATATGGCGGATCGTCCACGATTGCGCTTTGTCTTGGCGTGGGCCTGCTGCTGGCGATTACCCGCCGCAACCCGTTCATCGAGCGTGAGCAATTCAAGATCGACAACCTGGGAGACCTGCTGCGATGACCGGCGTGACGCGGCACTATGTCCTGGCTGCCGGTGGAACCGGTGGGCACCTGATCCCGGCTTTCGCTCTGGCCGTAGAGCTGGAGCGGCGCGGTCACCATGTTGCGCTGGTCACTGACACGCGCGGGGCCAAACTGCCCGGCAAGCCAGACAGCCTGGTGGCGCACATTCTGCCGGCTGGCCGGATCGGCAAGAACCCGCTGCATTGGCCCAAGGGCTTCGGGGCGATCCTTGAAGGCAAGCGGATGGCCGAAAGGTTGTTTGAAAGCTTCCAGCCGTCCTGCGTGATCGGCTTTGGTGGCTATCCCGCATTCCCGACGCTGTGGGCCGCCACGGCCACTGGCGTGCCGAGCGTGATCCACGAGCAGAACGCCGTGCTGGGCCGGGTTAACCGGCTGCTGGCCAAGCGGGTCGATGCGATCGCCACGTCTTGCAAGCAGGTCGATCGGCTCAGGGCCAAGTTCGCGTTGAAGACGCATCTGGTCGGCAACCCGGTCCGGGCAGAGGTGCTGACGCTTCGGAATGAGCCGTTCCCGCCCTTTACCGAGGACGGCCTGCTGCGCGTGCTGGTGACCGGCGGCAGCCAGGGTGCAAGCGTGCTCGCGCATGTCGTGCCCGATGCGCTCGCCATGCTCCCCGCCGCCCTGCGCAGCCGCCTGCAGGTGACGCAGCAGTGCCGGCCCGAGGATATCGAAGCCGTGCGTGCCCGCTATGCCGGGCATGATATCCCGGCCGAATTGGGCACCTATTTCGAAAACATGGCCGAGCGGCTGGCTGATACCCACCTGTTCATCGGTCGCGCCGGCGCCTCGACCATCGCCGAACTGACCGCAGTCGGTCGCCCGGCAATCCTCGTCCCGCTGCCAATCGCGACGGATGACCATCAGGCGGCCAACACGCGAGAAATCTGCACTGCCGGCGGGGCACGGATGATCCGGCAAGACAAGTTTACCGCACCCGAACTGGCCAAACAGATCCTGGCGATTGCGCAGAGCCCGGAAACGCTGGCCAATGCGGCCCACGCCGCCTGGAATTGCGGTTATCCCAAGGCGGTGCAGGACCTGGCGGACCTGGTTGAAAGCTTTGGCGGTGCACCGCTGATGGATGTGATCCGTGTGGCTGAATCATCGACAGCGGGCGTCGCCTTGGGCGGTGCGGCGGCGGCTGGTTAGGAAGACAGGTAATGAAGGGCGTTGGCACAGACATCGGCACGATCCACTTCGTCGGTATCGGCGGGATCGGTATGTCGGGCATTGCCGAGGTGATGCACAACCTAGGCTATTCGGTGCAGGGCAGTGATATCGCTGAAGGCTATGTTGTCGAAGGCCTGCGCGCGCGCGGGATCAAGGTGATGGTCGGCCACAAGGCCGAGAATTTGGGCGATGCCGCGGTTGTGGTGACCTCCACCGCGGTAAAGCGCGAGAACCCTGAAGTTGTTGCCGCGCTGGAACACCGCGTGCCGGTGGTCCGCCGCGCCGAGATGCTGGCCGAGCTCATGCGGCTCAAGCGCACGGTCGCGGTTGCCGGCACGCACGGCAAGACCACCACAACCTCGCTGGTTGCCGCCCTGCTTGATGCGGGCGGGGTCGATCCGACCGTGATCAACGGCGGGATCATCAATTCCTACGGTTCCAACGCCCGCCTTGGCGAAAGCGAATGGATGGTGGTCGAAGCGGATGAGAGCGATGGCTCGTTCCTGCGGCTCGACGGGACCATTGCCGTGGTCACCAATATCGATCCTGAGCACCTGGATCATTACGGCAGCTTCGATGCGATCAAGGACGCCTTCGTCGAATTTATCGAGAACGTGCCATTTTATGGCTGTGCTGTTCTTTGCATCGATCATCCCGAAGTCCAGGCTGTCATTCCCAAGGTCCGCGACCGCCGCGTCGTGACCTATGGATTCTCAGCCCAGGCTGACGTGCGCGGTGAGAATGTCACCCCGTTCCCCGGCGGCAACCGTTTCGACGTGGTGATCCGCCAGCGCGATGGCTCCTCGCGGCGGATCGAGGGGATCGAATTGCCGATGCCCGGTCGGCACAATGTTCAAAACGCGCTTGCCGCGGTGGGTGTGGCGGTTGAAATGGGCTGCGCCGATAGCGTGATCCAGACCGGCTTTGCCAAGTTCGGCGGGGTCAAGCGCCGCTTCACCAAGGTGGGTGAGATTGATGGCGTGACGATCATCGACGATTACGGCCACCATCCGGTTGAAATCCGCGCCGTTCTGGCTGCTGCGCGAGAGGGCGTGCAGAACCGGGTTATCGCCGTGGTCCAGCCACATCGCTTTACCCGCCTGCGTGACCATTTGGCTGAATTTCAGGCCGCCTTCAATGATGCCGATCTGGTTTATGCCGCTCCGGTCTATGCCGCGGGCGAAGCACCGATCGATGGCGTTGATTCCGGCGCTTTGATCGAAGGCATCAAGGCTCGCGGCCACAGATCGGCACACCTTATTGCTAGCGCCGATGCCCTTGCGGCAGAGCTTGCTAATGTTGCCCAGCCGGGGGACATAGTGGTCTGCCTGGGGGCGGGGGATATCACCAAGTGGGCTGGCGGACTTGAGGCTGCTATCCGCGTCTTCCGGACCGGCGGATGAACACCGCGACGCTCCCCTCTGTCCGGGGCAAGCTGACCCCTGCAGCCCCACTCGCCCCGCTGGTCTGGTTCAAGTCCGGCGGCGCAGCCGAATGGCTGTTCGAGCCGAAGGACCTTTCGGACCTGCAGGATTTCCTGCGCACGCTTGATCCGGCCGTGCCGGTGATGGCCCTTGGCCTTGGCTCCAACATGATCGTCCGCGATGGTGGGGTGCCGGGTGTCGTGGTGCGGCTGGGCAAGGCATTTGCCAAGGTTGCCCGCACTGATGACCTCACGCTCGAATGCGGTGGCGGGGCAAGCGGCATTCTGGTTTCATCAACCGCGCGCGACAACGGCATTGCCGGGCTTGAATTCCTGCGTTCGATTCCGGGTACGGTGGGTGGCTTCGTGCGGATGAACGGCGGGGCCTATGGCGGCGAGGTAAAGGACATCCTGGTCGATTGCGATGTGGTGTTGCGGTCGGGCGCGCTGGTTACCCTGCCGGTCGCCGATCTGCATTACACCTACCGTCATTCCGAATTGCCGGAAGGTGCAATTGTCGTGGCGGCACGCTTCCGCGGCCATCCCGGTGAGCCAGGGGCCATCCAGACGGAGATGGACCGGATTTCGGCCAGCCGCGAAGCCAGCCAGCCGCTGCGCAGCAAGACTGGCGGATCGACTTTCAAGAACCCGGCTGGGCACAAGGCGTGGCAGCTGGTTGACGAAGCCGGGTGCCGGGGTCTTCAGCTTGGGGGCGCCCAGGTCAGCGAGAAGCACACCAACTTCATGCTCAATCTGGGCGAGGCGACCAGCGCCGATATCGAAGCCTTGGGCGAGGAAGTGCGCCGCCGGGTTAAAGCGAAGTCGGGCGTTGAGCTCGAATGGGAAATACAACGAGTAGGTAAGCCGAAGTGACCCTCCCCAAACTTCACGTCGCAGTCCTGATGGGCGGCTGGTCGAATGAACGGCCGGTCTCGCTGATGAGCGGGGAAGGGGTGGCCAAGGCACTGGAAGAGCGCGGCCACCAGGTTACGCGGATCGACATGGACCGCGATGTTGCGAGCAGGCTGGCGGCAGCGAAACCCGATGTGGTGTTCAACGCGCTTCACGGCACCCCGGGTGAGGATGGCTCGGTTCAAGGCCTGATGGATCTGATGGGGCTGACCTACACCCATTCGGGCATGGTTTCTTCCGTCATAGCGATCGACAAAGAACTGACCAAGCAAGCGCTGGTCCCGCATGGTATTCCGATGCCCGGCGGGCGGATCGTGCCCGTTGCAGAGATCTTCCAGAAAGATCCGCTTGAACGGCCCTATGTGCTGAAGCCGGTCAACGAAGGATCCTCCGTTGGCGTGGCCATTGTCATGGCTGATGGCAATTACGGCAACCCGATCAGCCCCGATGCCAAGGGCCCTTGGCAGGAATTCGACCAGCTCTTGGCCGAACCTTACATTCGCGGGCGCGAACTGACTACGGCAGTACTGGGCGACCGTGCGCTGATGGTTACCGAGCTGCGCCCGAAGTCCGGCTTTTATGATTTCGATGCCAAGTACACCGAAGGCATGACCGAGCATGTCTGTCCGGCCGACATCCCGGATGAGATTACGCAGGCCTGCCTCGATCTGGCGTTGCGTTGCCACCAGCTTCTGGGGTGCAAGGGTTGTAGCCGTACCGATTTCCGCTGGGATGACGAGCGCGGGGTCGAAGGCCTTTTCGTGCTTGAAACCAACACCCAGCCGGGCATGACTCCGCTCAGCCTGGTGCCCGAACAGGCACGGCACCTGGGGATTGAATATGGTGAACTGGTCGAGATGATCATCGCCGAGGCCCTTGCCGATAAGCAGGGGGGCAGGCGATGAGCCAGACGATCAAGCGGGGCGGCAGGGGCGTCCGCAAGGTTGCTGCAACCCAAGGCAAGGCCCGCCAGGTCCGCGCGGCCAAGACCCGCACCGGCTCCGTAATTGGCACGGTATTGGGCTGGTTGCCAATCAGTGAAGCCCAGTGGCAACGGATATTCCTAGCAGCCATTCTTAGCGGTGCAGCCGCCCTGGCTTGGGTTGTGGCAAGTTTTGCCGGAGTGCCGGCCCTGGCCAACGCGCAACTGGCCGCTGTTTCGCGCAATGCCGGGTTCGAGGTTCGCCGGGTCGAGGTGCGGGGAACAAAGAACCTGAACGAGCTTAAGGTCTATGAGCGCGCCCTGGCCGAGCGTGAGCGGGCCATGACGATGGTCGATGTCGAAGCCCTGCGGGCCGAGCTGCTCCAGCTCTCGTGGGTCGAAGATGCCCGTGTTTCACGTCAGCTGCCGGATTCACTGGTGATCGACATTGTCGAACGCAAGCCGGCAGCGGTGTTGCGCAAGGTCGATAAGCTGGTGCTGATTGATGCAACCGGTCACGAACTCGAAGTGGTCGGACCAGCCCGCGCCCAGGGCAAATTGGTCGTTTCGGGCCTTGGCGCCGGTCAGCAGGTTGTTGCGCTTCAGAACCTCCTCTCTGCTGCGCCTGCGCTTAAGCCGCAGCTGCGCGAGGCAGAATGGGTTGGCAACCGCCGCTGGAACTTCACCTTCAAAACGGGTCAGGTGCTGGCACTGCCTGAAGGTACTGAAAGTTCCGCAAAAGCGCTCATGACCTTCGCTCGGCTCGATGGCGTTAACCGTCTGCTCGGAGGCAAGGCTGCCGCATTCGACATGCGGGCCGGTGATCGGATCTATCTGCGCGTCCCAGGCCGGACCGATCCTGTAGAGCAGCAGGCACCCCAGCCCGTGGCCATTGCCGCTGCCGATCAGCCTGATGACGTTGTCGGACCTGCAAAGGTAGAGCCGAAGGCACAGGTTGAAGCCAAGCCGAAGGCCAAGTCAGAAGCCAAGCCTAAATCCGAAGCCAAGCCCAAAACGGAAACCAAGCCGAAGGCTGAGGCCAAGTCCAAGGCGGAGACTAAGCCGAAGGCTGAGGCCAAGCCCAAACTCCAACCCAAGACCAAGTCGGAACCCAAGACCGAATCCAAGTCAAAGGGTGGTGCTAAGCCCGCCGCCGCGAAGGGAGCTAAGGGCTAATGGCTACAGCCCGCATCGTCCGAACCTTTGGCGCGGTGAATATCGGCTCGTTCCGAATCTCGGCGATGGTCGCCGGGCTGACGGAGACTGGCGAAATGGTGGTCTTGGGATCGGGGCACCGCGCAGCCCAGGGTATCAAGCGCGGCTATGTTACAGATATGCAGGCCGCTACCTATGCCGTGCGCGACGCGGTGGAGCGGGCCGAAAAGTTGGCCAATACAGCGGTCAGCTCGGTCTGGATTGGCTCTTCCGGAGCTGGGCTGGCGAGCCAGGTGGCCCAGGTTGAAATCGACATCGGCGGTCGTCGCATCGAAGAAGACGATATCGAGCATCTGCTGGTGGCCGCACAGGGTGTGATCCAGCCCGATGGGCGCATGGTGCTCCACGCCCAGCCTGCCCATTACACGCTTGATGGTGCCGATGGCGTGTCCGATCCCAAAGGTCTGCATGCCGAACGGCTCGGCGTTGATATCCATGTGATGCTGGCGGACGGTGCGCCGATCCGCAACATTACCGAGGCCGTGCAGAATGCGCACTTGCAGGTTGAGGCCGTTGTCGGTTCGCCGATCGCCGCAGGCTATGCCTGCCTCAGCCCGGAAGAGCGCGACCTTGGGGTTGCCCTGGTTGAATTTGGTGCGGAGGTAACCAATGTCTCGGTTTATGCCGCCGGGATGTTACTTGGGCTCGTAACAATCCCGATGGGCTCGGGTGACGTTACCGATGCGATTGCTTCGGCCTTCGGGATCCGCCGGTTCCAGGCCGAACGACTGAAATGCGTCCACGGCTCGGCCATCGCCAGCCCCTCGGACCACCGTGAGATGATCCCGGTGAATGCTCCGGGCGATGAAATGACCGGGCCGATTGCGCGCCATGCCGACGACAAGAACCGGATTCCGCGGGCCGAGCTGATCTCGGTCATCACGGAACAGATGGCGCGGCTTATGGATGAGGTTTCGCGGGCCCTGAAGTCGCTTGGCTTTACCGGCCAGCGCGGGCAGCAGATTGTGCTGACTGGTGGCGGAGCAGAGCTGGCGGGCCTGGCTGACTATGCGCAGTCTGCTTTGGGCAAGCCGGTTCGCATCGGTCGCCCCCTGCACATCAAGGGGTTGCCCGAAGCCCATGGTACGCCAGGTTTTTCCACGTTGACGGGTCTTGTCCTCTACGCTGCAGCCGACCCCCTCGACATCCGCAAGGTTGGCCGTGCCAAGCAGGACATTACCAGGTTCGACAAGCTTGGGATCGTCGGCCGGGTCTATCGCGCGCTGCGGGAATATTTCTGAATTCCACGCCAGCGGCCTGAAACCTCGGGCCGACTGTGGACAACGTGGCATTGCGGGTTGGAAACTTTGAATCTTGCGGTGCAGTAACCACGTCAGTTGTGGGAATTGTATCCGCTTGCCGGACAGGAGCGCGCCATGAGCATCAATATCGGACCGCCAGCTGTTGAAGAGCTGCGTCCCCGTATCACCGTGATCGGGGTGGGCGGTGCGGGCGGAAACGCCATCGCCAACATGATCACCGCTGGCATCGAAGGCGTTGATTTTATTGTTGCCAACACCGATGCGCAGGCGCTGAATAACTCAATTGCCGAGCATCGGATCCAGCTTGGCCCGGACATCACCCAGGGGCTGGGTGCCGGTTCGCGCCCCGAAGTGGGCAAGGCTGCGGCTGAAGAAACCTTGGCTGAGATTGATCGTGCCCTCGATGGCGCGCACATGTGCTTCATCGCTGCCGGTATGGGCGGCGGCACCGGCACTGGTGCGGCTCCGGTCGTTGCCAAGGCTGCCCGTGAAAAGGGCGTGCTGACCGTAGGCGTGGTCACCAAGCCGTTCCTGTTCGAAGGCACCCGCCGCATGCGCTCGGCCGAAGCTGGGATCGAAGAGCTTCAGAAGCACGTCGACACGCTGATCGTCATTCCCAACCAGAACCTGTTCCTGGTGGCGAAGGCGGAGACGACCTTCAAGGAAGCCTTCCACCTCGCAGACGAAGTGCTGCAGCAGGGTGTCCGCTCGATCACCGACCTGATGGTCATGCCGGGCCTGATCAACCTCGACTTTGCTGACGTTCGCTCGGTCATGGCCGAAATGGGCAAGGCGATGATGGGCACTGGCGAGGGCCACGGTGAAAACCGCGCGCTCGAGGCGGCCGAAAAGGCCATTGCCAACCCGCTGCTCGATGGCGTGTCGATGCAGGGTGCCAAGGGCGTGATCATCTCGATCATCGGCGGCGAAGATATGAAGCTGCTTGAGGTCGATGAGGCCGCGAACCACATTCGCGAGCTGGTCGATCCGAACGCCAACATCATCTGGGGCTCGGCCTTCAATCCTGACCTTCAGGGCAAGATCCGTGTCTCGGTCGTTGCCACGGGTATCGAACAGAGCGCGGCCCAGGCCGAAGAAGCCAGCCGTCCGTTCAACCTGACCGCCGCGCGCGGCCCGGTTCGGCCGCAGGCTGAGCCCCAGCCGATCCAGCCGCTGTTCGAGCGCACCCAGACTGAGCCTGAGCGCGTGGCCGAACCGGTAGCAGAGGTTGCTCCGGAACCGGCTCCTGCGGCTGAGGAGCCTCCGGTTGCGTTCACTTCAGGTGAAGCCGCTTGGGAAGCGACCCCGGCTGCGGAAGAGCCGCAGGCGGAAGCTCCGGTTGAGCCTTTGGAACTAGAGTTCGAGGCCGATGAGCCGGCAGCGGAAACCGAAGCGCCGGTAGCCGATGAGCTTCTCCTCGATGCCTCGCGCTTGGTTGAAGAAGATCAGCCAGTTGCTGGCGGAATGCCAGAGCGTCGCCGCGGTCTTGTTTCGAGCGATAGCGGCGAAGCTGCTGCACTGGGTGAAGAGGCTCCGGCCGCACCTGTGGCCAAGGCTCCGCGGGTGTCTTCGGGCGGGGCGACCTTGTTTGAACGCATGGCCAACCTTTCACGTGGCGGACGTTCGAAGGACGAGAATGAGGATGATGAAGGGGACGATGGCGACGGTCCGTCGATCAGCATCCCTCGCTTCCTGGGCCGTCAGAACAACCAGTAATATGAATTGTACCCGGCGGTTCGGCGCAAAGCCGTTCCGCCGGTGGCAATTTTGGACTATTCGCTGTGGGCTGCCGGTTCAGGCGGTCACTCTTGCATCAGGGTCCCGATGTCCGCCACTATCCCGGCCAGACTGGTCCGTTTCGCGCTCTTAGCCGGGACTTCGTTTGCCATCGGTCTGGCGCCACTATCGGCGCAGGCCGACGATGATGAGATCGACACGGTCAGCCAGCCTGTGGTTCAACCCTTGCCTGGCGGACCGGGCATGCAACTCAATTCAGCGTTGGGGAAGTTGGCCCGGAGCCCGCGCGACGTGGCAGCGCTGGTTGAAGCGGGGCAGGCTTCGGCCGCGATTGGCGATGCGGAAGCGGCCATCGGCTTCTTCCGCCGCGCCGACCAGCTCCAGCCGGCCAATGCCAACATCAAGGCGGGGCTGGCCGGTGCCATGGTCCTCGGCGAGGACCCCTATTCAGCAATTCCGCTTTATGCAGAGGCGGAGCGGATTGGCCCGATCGAGCCACGGCTGCTGTCGGACCGCGGCCTGGCATATGACCTGGTTGGCGATAACGAGCTGGCACAGCGGTATTATCGCCAGGCCCTGGCCGCCAGCCCGGATGATGAAACCCTGCGCCGACTGGCTCTCAGCCAAGCTATTTCGGGTGACCGAAAGGGCATGGAAGTAACGCTCAGTCCGTTGCTCCAGAAGCAGGACAGGGCGGCTTGGCGGACACGCGCACTTGCTTTTGCGATCCTTGGTCTCGCTCCCGAGGCTGAGGCAATCACCCGAGCCAACTTGCCCGAGGCGGCTGCCGGCGGGATGGTTGCCTATTTGCGTTATATGCCGCGATTGACCCGGGCTCAGCAGGCTGCGGCTGCCAACCTTGGGCACTTCCCGCGGGCTGCAGAGATTGGGCGAGACGATCCTCGCATCGCTGCCTTTGTCCGGCCAAAGGCAGCGCTTGCCGCGGCCGAAAAGCCTGTGAGTGCGGCAACAGCGGCCTCGCGCAGTGATCGCTCCAGCCGCGCGCGTAGTCGCATGATTCCGTCGGATGTGCTGCCTGAAACCGCCAAGGGGGCGGCGGGGCGGGTCGATGTTCGGCCCACGCCACCTGAACCCCAGCCGGCGCGCGTAGCACCTGCTGTCGCGCCCGCGCCCGCGCCGGCCCCGGCCCCGGCTTCAGCTCCAGCTTCGACAGAGCCTGCGCCGGTACTTGCTACAGCAAGCGCGCCTGCACCCGCAGGCCCGGGCTTCGCTGTGCTGGACAGCGCCGATGATAAGCCTGCGTCGCCGGCGCCCGTGCCTAACCTCGCGCAAAGGGACGGGGCCGCGGTTGCTGAACCCGCGCCGACCCCGACCGCGACCTCGGCATCGACATCAAAGCCGACAGTCACGGTAATGCCTGCTCCTGCGCCCGCGCCTGCTCCTGCGCCGAAGAAGCCGCGCAATCTGGCAGATGTCTTCGCTGATCTCGCGCCGCCCAGCCGCGAAATTGAGCCAACCGCCGGTGCTGTCGATTTGCGGCGCCTTGCACCTACCCGGCCCAAGGCCGACGATGCAGCCAAGGTCGACGCCAAGATCGATCCCAAAACCGGTAAGCCCAAGGAACCGGCGAAGAGCCCCGCGGCCAGCCAGCCGAGCAGGATCTGGATCCAGCTAGCCGCCAGCCGCGACAAGGCTGGACTGACCGGTGATTTCCGCCGACTTGGCCGCAAGGATCCAGAATTATTCAAGGGGCGCAAGGGTTTCACCAGCGCCTGGGGGGCGGCAACCCGCCTGCTGACGGGGCCGTTTCCAAACGAAAAGGCCGCCACCGGGCTGCTTGCCCAACTCAAGAAGGCCGGGATTTCCGATGCCTTCGTGTGGACCAGTCCAGCTGGCCAGGTGGTCGACCCGTTGCCCGCTACGAAGTAACGCGAGCAGGTCTTTTCCACACCTTGTGAACAGGGTTGTATAGTTTTGCGCAGTTGCGAATAGGCTGCGCATTGTCCCCGCACCCGTTCCCAACGCATCCAGCGTCCATGATACAGGGCAACCGCGATTATCAGCGCGACGAGGATGCGGCTCCAGTCGACATGCTTGCGTCGCTTTTCGAAGCGCGCGGCTGGCCCTGCGAGTTCGTGGGCGAGGACGAGATCTCGGGAGAGATCAAGGGCAGCTGGGCCAATTATACGGTGCGGGGCATCTGGCGGCGGGAAGACCATGTCCTCCAGCTGCTGTGCCTGCCCGATATCCGGATACCCGATGACAAGCGCACCGGGGTTTATGAGCTGCTGTCCCTTGTCAACGAACAGCTATGGGTTGGCCACTTCGATATTTGGTCGAATGGTGGCGTGCTGCTCTATCGTCATGGCCTGTTGCTGGGCGATGAGGGGCTGCTGAGCCTTGCTCAGGCACAAGTCGCGGTCGAAGCTGCGATCGAGGAGTGCGACCGGTTCTATCCAGCTTTCCAGTTCATCCTATGGGGTGACAAGACCCCGGCTGAGGCGCTGGCTGCTTCGCTGGTCGATGCTGCCGGGGAAGCGTAAGAGCTTGCCGATGGGCAAGCTTGATTCGATCCTGATCGTTGGATGCGGCAACATGGGCGGGGCCATGCTGCGCGGTTGGCTGGCTGCCGGATCAGATCCGGCACGATTCACCGTTGTCGATCCCTTGCTGGCAGAGGTGCCAACAGGAGTGACTTTGCTTCGCGAACTGCCGCAGGGCAATTTCGACGGGGTCTTGCTGGGGGTAAAGCCGCAGGGCTTTGCCGAGGTCGCGGCCGTACTCGCGCCGCGCATCGACCGGTCTGTGCTGGTGCTGTCTATGCTGGCCGGGATCGAACTTGCCGGCCTTGCCAAAGCGCTTCCTCAGGCCCGTGGCTGGGTGCGGATCATGCCGAACCTGGCCGCGGCGCTTGGCAAGTCGCCGATGGCGCTGGCCGGCCGCGAGGTTGACCAAGCGTTGCAGGACGAAGTCTCGATGCTGCTGGCGCCGCTTGGTGCGCCGGAATGGATCGATGAGGTGCAATTCGATCTGGCAACGGCCCTGGTCGGTTCGGGGCCGGCCTTCGTCTACCGGTTCATTGATGCCTTGGCGGCGGGTGGGGCGGCCTTGGGCTTCACGCCCGAACAGGCCGAACGGCTGGCGCTGGCCATGGTGGAGGGCGCAGCCGAGCTGGCCCGGCAATCGGCTCATTCGCCAGCCGAGCTGGCCCGGATGGTCGCCAGCCCGGGCGGGACAACCGAAGCCGGGCTCAAGGTTCTGGACGCCGATCAGGCGCTTGAACGGCTGGCGAGCGCAACCTTGCGCGCGGCGCGGGACCGCGGGGCAGAGCTGGCCGCTTTTGCCGCTGCGCCAAAAGATTCCTAATCAGGACTAATACGTTCCGATTTCGCTTGAAAGCGAGTCCGATCTTACCGATATTCCACGCATCGGGCAGCTATCGGGCTGTCTGCAATATGGAGTTTAAGTCATCATGGCTAATTGGAACGATCCCCAGCCCACCAAGACGGGCTTCGGTGCGTCCCCCAGCCTCAATGGCGAAGTGCTTGGCACTGGCACGACCTATGACGCGGGTCTGCGCAAGCACATGCTCGCCATCTATAATTACATGGCCTCGGGCGTGCTGCTTTCAGGCATTGTCGCGCTGCTGTTCGCCAGCTCGGGTCTGGCCGCTCAGGTCCTGGCTACCCCGCTGAAGTGGGTGATCATGTTGGCTCCGCTGGGCTTTGTCTTCGGGATGAGCCTGGGTGCCAACCGCATGGCTACCAGCACGCTGCAAGCGCTGTTCTGGGGCTTCTGTGTGGTCATGGGTCTGTCGCTGTCGTCGATCTTCCTGGTCTTTACCGCCAGTTCGATCGCCAGCACCTTCTTCGCGACCGCCGGTGCCTTCGCGGGCCTGAGCCTCTATGGCTACACCACCAAGAAGAGCCTGTCGGGTATGGGTTCGTTCATGGTGATGGGCCTGATCGGCATCCTGATCGCGATGGTGATCAACATCTTCATGCAGTCGACCGCGCTCCAGCTGGCGATTTCGATCCTTGGCGTGGTGATCTTCGCAGGCCTTACCGCCTGGGATACGCAGCGGCTGAAGCAGGAATACGCCATGCTGCAGGGCACGGAGTTCGCCGGCAAGGCGGTGGTGCTGGGCGCGCTGACGCTTTACCTGGACTTCATCAACATGTTCCAGTTCCTGCTGAGCTTCCTCGGTAACCGCGAGTAACCTCGCGGCCCGCATTATCGGGCTTTGATCGTGCCCGGCGCGCTTTTCGGCGCGCCGGGCATTTTCTTTAGAAAAGTCTGAAGTTAAGAAGCCGCTTCAGCTTCGCGCAAGGTCGCAGCGGGTAGTCTGTCCACGCTCATGGAAGTGGTTCAGGGAGAGGACTGTGCAGAAGATTAGCGGGCTTTTTAACACTGCCCTTGTAGCGGGCGCGCTGTCATTGCTGTTGGTCGCCACCACAGCCGATGCCAAGAAGAAAAAGGCTCCCCCACCGCCGCCACCGCCGCCGGCGCAGACTTGGGTCTTTGTGCCCTGGAAGCCAAGCCCGCCCAATAATGCCTCACCCAATTTCGCCACGCCGCCGGTCGGGGCCGATGGGCTGCGGGTTAGTGTCAACCGCAACATTTCGTCAGCGCAGATGACCTGGAACCTGCGTTCGGGCTATAATGTGGCGGCGCTCAATTGCCTTGAGCCGCGGCATGCGAAGATCGTGGTGAACTACCGGGCCTTCCTGCGCACCCATGCAAAGGCGCTGCGCGCGGCCAATCTTAAGGTCGATAGCGAATGGCGCGGCAAATATGGGGCAGGGTTCATCAAGGCCCGCGAAAAGTACATGACCGAGGTTTACAACCGCTTCGCCATGCCGCCGACGCTATCAGCCTTTTGCGATGCGGCCCTGGCGGTCAGTAACGATGCCAAGCTCGTCAAGCCGGGCCAGCTCGACCGTTTCGCTGCAACGAACCTGCCCAACCTGGAAATTGTGTTTGACGATTTTTACAGGCGTTACGATCAATACAAGACCGAGCTGGCGGCCTGGGAGGCCAAGTGGGCGGGGTACACGCCGGGTACGAACATCTTGGTCCCGGTAACCAGCCCGCTCGCGATTGCCGAAGCTCCGGCGGCAGAGAGCCGCCCGCTTACGCCCTAACTTTGCTCTTCCATGGCCGTGGGGCATTCGCTAAGGGATCGCCTCGCAACGGGCGGCTTGCCGCCTGCTCGCACTGGAACGGGGCCGTAGCTCAGATGGGAGAGCGCGTCGTTCGCAATGACGAGGTCAGGGGTTCGATCCCCCTCGGCTCCACCAGTGTTATTGGGCTGTGATTTGCCCCCGGCCGGGCTGCGAACGGCGGTGTTCTGCGCTTCCGGTGCTTACGACCAGCAGGTCGCTCCGCTCCGGTTCTCGAACCCCGCCATTCTCGCTCCGGCCTGAGCCAAATCCCAACCCGATAACGTGCGGCAAGCTCAGACTCCGCTCTGGCTGAGCTTGCCGAAGCCCTCGCGCGACATTTTCCTCCAAACCCGTTAGAACCCTTCCCATGCATTTTCTCGACCAGGCCAAGATCTACATTCGCTCGGGGCAGGGCGGCCCCGGCGCGGTAAGCTTTCGGCGTGAGAAGTATGTCGAATATGGCGGACCCGATGGCGGCAATGGCGGCAAGGGCGGGGACATCATCTTTGAAGCCGTCGCCGGCCTCAACACCCTGATCGATTTCCGCTATGCCCAGCACTTCAAAGCGCCCCGCGGCGTCCATGGATCGGGCAAGGATCGCAACGGCGCGGCTGGCAAGGACTTGGTCATCAAGGTCCCGGTCGGCACGCAGATCATCTCTGACGAAGACCGCGAAACGGTGCTGCTGGACCTGACCGAGGCCGGCCAGCGTGTCACCTTCCTTGAGGGCGGGCTCGGTGGGCGCGGCAATGCCAGTTACAAGACCAGCACCAACCGCGCCCCCCGCCAGCATCAGCCGGGTGAGATGGGTGAGGAAATGTACGTCTGGCTGCGGCTGAAGCTGCTGGCCGATGTCGGCCTGGTCGGCCTGCCCAATGCGGGCAAGAGCACCTTCATCAACAAGATCACCAACACCAAGGCCAAGGTTGGCGATTATGCCTTCACCACGCTGAAGCCGCAGCTTGGCGTGGTCCGTCATCGGGATCGTGAATTCGTGCTGGCCGACATTCCCGGGCTGATTGCCGGGGCGGCTGAAGGCGCCGGCATTGGTGACCGCTTCCTCGGCCATATCGAGCGCTGCCGAGTGTTGGTTCATCTGATCGATATCAACGGGACCGATCCGGCTGAGGCGCTTGAGATCATCGAGGACGAACTGGCCGCCTATGGCAACGGGCTGGATGAAAAGCCGCGCCTGATTGCCCTGAACAAGGTGGACACGGTCGATGCCGAGCTGGTCAAGATGTTCATTAAGGAACTGAAGGGGGCCGGCGCAAAGAAGATCTATCCGATCTCTGGCGCGACGGGCAAAGGCATGGACGCCCTGCTTGATGCAGTGGTCGAATATCTGCCTGCCGCCACCGTGACCGAACGCCCGGATGGCGAGCGGGAAGAGGGCGAGGACAAGCCCTGGTCACCGCTCTAACCGTTGCATCCCGCGCCGATTCCCTTAATCGGCAAGGCATGAAGATTACCTGCCTGTCCGATCTGGCCGATGCCACGCTTTGTCGCCGCCTGGTGATAAAGGTCGGCTCGTCCTTGCTGGTCGGCAAGGACGGCGTGCGCCGGTCCTGGCTGGTCGGATTGGTGGAAGAGATTGCCGCGGCCCGGGCGCGCGGACAGGAAGTGATCGTGGTGTCATCCGGCGCGATCGCCCTGGGCGCGGCAACCTTGCGGTTGGAGAAGGGCGGGCGCGGCAGCCTGGCCGATGCCCAGGCGGCGGCAGCGGTCGGTCAGATCGCCTTGTCGAGCCTTTGGGCCGAACTGCTCGGTATGCACGGCCTGACGGCGGCGCAATTGCTGCTGACGCTGGAAGACCTTGAGGATCGGCGGCGCTACCTTAACGCCACGGCCACGTTGACCCGGCTGCTCGATGCCGGGGCCGTGCCGGTGATCAATGAAAATGACAGTGTCGCCACGCAGGAAATCCGCTTTGGCGATAACGACCGGCTGGCGGCGCGGGTCGCCCAGGCGGCCCAGGCCAATGCCGTGCTGCTGCTGTCCGATGTCGATGGCCTGTTTGATCGCAATCCGGCCGAACCCGGCGCAAGTCTGCTTTCGGAAGTGCGCGGCGTCACAGCCGAAGTTCATGCCATGGCGACGGGCGGTTCCTCATCGGGCATGGGCTCGGGCGGCATGACTTCAAAGCTTCAGGCGGCCGAAATTGCCGAACGCGCCGGGATTGCGCTGGCGATTGCCAGCGGCCTGCATGATGCCCCGATCGCCCGCGCGACAGCGGATGGGATTGGCACATTGTTCGTGCCGCGTCGCAAGGATGCCGGGCGCAAGGCCTGGCTGGGCGGACGGTTGCGGCTCAAGGGTGCGCTGGTGATCGATGCCGGTGCGGCGCAGGCGCTGGCCAAGGGCTCCAGCCTGCTGGCGGCGGGGGTGATCCGGGTCGAAGGAGAATTCCAGCGCGGCGATGCGGTGGCCATTCGCAACGATGCGGGCGAAACGCTCGCCAATGGCCTGGCCGAATACGATGCCGCTGAATGCGCCCGGCTGATGGGCCGCAATTCGGCCGAACACGCTGCCCTGCTGGGCTATGCGCCGCGTTCCGCGGTCGTCCACCGCGATCAGATGGTGGTGCTGTGACGATTGCCGTTACCGGGGCAACCGGCTTTGTCGGCCAGGCCCTGCTTGACTGCGCTGCCAGGGCGGGAATTGCGGTGCGCGCCTTGACCCGCCGCGATCAGCCCGCGCGTGACGGGGTGGAATGGGTTCGCGGTGACCTTGATGACCAGGCCGCGCTCCGCCGCCTGTGCAAGGGCGCCGAAGCGGTCATCCATGTCGCCGGGGTGGTCAATGCCCCGGATGCCGAAGGGTTCGAGCGCGGCAATGTTGCCGGCACCTTGAACGTGATCGAGGCCGCCCGCGCCACTGGCATACCGCGGCTGGTCCACGTGTCCTCGCTATCCGCGCGCGAGCCGGACCTGTCGGCCTATGGTGCCAGCAAGGCCCGCGCCGAGAAGCTGGTCCGCGCTAGCGGGATCGACTGGACCATCGTCCGCCCGCCCGGCATCTATGGCCCGCGCGACACCGAATATTTCGAGATGTTCCGCCTTGCCCGCTGGGGCCTGCTGCCCGTGCCGCCCAAAGACGGACGCAGTTCGCTGATTCATGTCGACGATCTGGCCCGGCTGCTGCTGGCGCTGTTGCCAGCCAGCGAGGAAGTTTCCCATCAGATCTATGAGCCCGATGATGGCCGCAAGCAGGGCTGGAGCCATTTTGAGCTGGCCCGCACTATCGGCTGGGCCATGGGCCGGCGCCCCTGGGTGATCCACCTCAGCCGCGCCTCGCTTGAACGGATTGCCCGGGCGGACCGGTTCGTGCGCAAACACAAGGCCAAGCTCACGCTCGATCGGGTTGGCTACATGTCGCACCCCGATTGGGTCGTCACCCGCGGCTCGCGCCCGCCCGCGGGCCTGTGGCAACCGCTGATCCCCACGCGCGACGGGCTGAAAGCCACCGCCGAATGGTACCGCGCCAGCAACTGGCTGTGATTTAGAACGCCGGATCGTATCCGGGAGGAAGATCGCTGGCAGCGCCATCGACATGGATGCCGCATTCGGTCTTGTCCCACCCCTTCCAGCGGCCCGAACGCGGGTCTTCGCCCGGCGCGACCTTGCTGGTGCAGGGCGAGCAGCCAATCGAGGGATAGCCTTGCGCGACCAACGGATGGGCTGGCAGGCCGGTTGCCGCGAAATAGGCGCGGATCTGATCGCTTGACCAGGTAACAAGCGGATTGATCTTGAGTCGGCCCTGCGCGTCGGTCTGATCCAGCTCGAACGTCTGCAAGCCGGCGCGGGTTGCGCTCTGGAAGCCCTTGCGGCCGGTGAAGCTGGCATCGAAATGCATCAGCGCAGCGGCCAGCGGCTGGACCTTGCGCAGATCGCAGCAGCCATCCGGATCATAGGACCAGCGCAGCCCGGTTTCGTCGCGCGCGGCAAGCGCCTGGGGCTGGGGTGCCAGGTTGACCAGGTTGGTCATGCCCAGCCGCTGCATGATCTCGTCACGATAGGCCAGCGTTTCAGGAAAGTGCTTGCCCGTATCGAGGAACAGCACCGGGACCGAACGGTCGATCGTGGCGATCAGGTGGAGCAGCACGGCGCTTTCCGCGCCGAAGCTGGATACCGCGGCAATATCACCGGCCAGACCTTCGCGCAGGACGGCACGCAGGATGGCCAGGGTGGGGGCACCGGCAAAGCGCGCATTGAGCGTCTCGACATCGGCCGCGGTGAAACGCGGGCCAGTGTCGAGCACGTCAAGGCGCCGTGCCGGTTCAGCCATGCCGCTTTGACCAGATCGCGGCACGGCCGTCGGTGGTCGGCTGGTAAACCTCGGCATAGCGGCCCAAGGCGTTCTCGGCATCGACCGGATCAAGCGGCACTTCCGGCGCAAAGGCATCAAAGCCGCAGCGACGCAGATAGGCCAGCTGATCCACCAGCACATCACCCACGGCGCGCAGTTCGCCAGCATAGCCGGCTTCGCGCAGGATCCGCGCAGCCGAGTAGCCTCGGCCATCGCCGAACACCGGGAAGTTCACCTCGATCAGTTGCAGCCGGGCCAGGTGCGGGATCAGGTCCCGTGCATCATCACCGGGCTCAAGCCGGACCGCGGCGGCGTTGGTCTGCTCGCCAAAGGCATCGACAGTCACGCCGGGGTCGGCCACGGGCTCGTCATTACGGAAGCGGAACTGGACTTCAGCCATAAATCGCCTCCTTGAACGGGGCCATGCCAATGCGGCGGTAAGTGTCGAGAAAACGTTCATCATTAGCGCGGTTTGCAAGGTAAACTTCGGTCGCCTTCTGAACCGCTTCAACAATACCGTCCTCGTCAAAGCCGGGGCCGGTGATCGTACCAAGCGAGGTATCTGCGCCCTCGCAGCCGCCGAGCAGGAGCTGGTAATTCTCTACCCCCTTGCGGTCCACGCCCAAGATGCCGATGTGGCCGGCGTGGTGGTGGCCGCAGGCGTTGATGCAGCCGGAAATCTTCAGCTTCAGCTCACCAATCTCCTGCTGCTTGCCGGCCAGCCGCTGGCTGATCTTTTGCGCCACCGGGATCGAACGGGCATTGGCCAGGCTGCAATAGTCCAGCCCCGGGCAGGCGATGATATCGCCAACCAGGTCGAGGTTTGCCGTGCCCAGCCCATTGGCTTCCAGCACTTGCCACAGCGCATAGAGATCGGCCTTCTTCACATGCGGCAGGACGATGTTCTGGGCATGGGTCACCCGCAGCTCGTCAAACGAATACTGCTTGGCCAGGTCGGCCATCAGGCGGATCTGCTCACCCGTGGCGTCACCCGGAATGCCGCCAACCGGCTTCAGGCTGATCGTCGCGGCGATATAGCCGGGCTGCTTGTGCGCCAGGCAGTTGTTGTCCACCCACAGCGCGAAATCGGGGTCGCTGCGGTCCAGTTCGTCGGGTGCGCCGGCATCGAACGGTGGGTCGGCGAACATCGCCTTGATCCGCTCCAGTTCGGCCAGCGGCGGCTCGATATTCTGGCTCAGGAGATGGGCAAATTCGGCCTCAACCTGGCGGGTATATTCTTCCTTTCCAAGCTCATGGACCAGAATCTTGATACGCGCTTTGTACTTGTTGTCGCGGCGGCCGTGGCGGTTGTAAACGCGCAGGCAGGCCTCGGAATAGGTGATGAACTGGTCAATCGGCACGAAGGGATTGATGCAAGGCGCGATCATCGGAGTGCGGCCCATGCCACCCCCGACATAGAAGGCCGCGCCGATCTCGCCCGCGTCGTTCTTCACGATCTGGATGCCAATGTCGTGCAGCTTCATCGCCGCGCGATCGATGTCCGATGCGATCACCGCCATCTTGAACTTGCGCGGCAGGAAGCTGAATTCCGGGTGGAAGGTGGACCACTGGCGGATCAGTTCGGCATAGGGGCGGGGATCGACCACTTCGTCCGCCGCGGCGCCGGCGTATTGGTCCGACGTGGTGTTGCGGATGCAATTGCCGCTGGTCTGGATCGCATGCATCTCAACCGATGCCAGGTCGGCCAAGATATCGGGCGCGTCTTCCAACTTGATCCAGTTGTACTGGATGTTCTGGCGCGTGGTGAAGTGGCCATAGCCGCGGTCATACTTGTCGGCGATATCGCCCAGCATCCGCATCTGCGCGCTCGACAGCGTGCCATAGGGAATGGCGACCCGCAGCATATAGGCATGCAGCTGAAGGTAGAGCCCGTTCATCAGCCGCAGCGGCTTGAACTGGTCTTCGGTGATGTGGCCTTCCAGCCGGCGGCGGACCTGGTCGCGGAATTCCTCGACGCGGGCATCGACCATCGCCTGGTCATACGTGTCATACTTGTACATCAGATCACCCAATCGCCAGCGGCAGGATCGGCCGGCTTCAAAGTCAGGTCGGGGCGCACGGTGGGGCCAAGGGCGCGGATGCGTTCCTTGATGTGCGCGGGGCGAACGCCGCCATCATCCTTGGCCGCGTCGATCGCATAGGCCGCGTTGACTCGGCGCGCGGCCAGTTCGCGGGCCAGGATCGTATCGGCATGATCGCCAACATCGACTGCGTCTTCGACATGGAGCGACCACTGCACGCCGTCCCACCAGGTAACGGCGCCGGTCTTCAGGTCATTGCCGGTCAGGATCTTCACTCTGCTGCCTCCAGCGCCAGCGCGCGCAATTGTTCGATTTCAGGTTCGGCGGTCACTTCGCCGATGATGATGATGGCCGGGCTCTTGACCTTCTCGCGCGCGACCAGGTCGGGCAGGCCGGCCAGCGGGCCGCGCAGCACGCGCATCTGTGGCCGCGTGGCGTTTTCCACCACGGCCACCGGCATATCCGGGGCGAGCCCGTCCTCGATCAGCTTGTCGGCAATCGCCTCGGCCGTGGCCAGGCCCATATAGATCACCAGCGTGCGGCCCTGCCCGGTCAGGCCGGCCCAGTTCTGTTCGGACAGGCCCTTGCACTGGCCGGCCACGAAACTGACGATCGAAGCCGAGCGGCGATGCGTCAGCGGCATTTGCGCAGCAGCGGCCGCGCCGATCGCCGCGCTGATCCCGGGTACGACCTCCACGGCCACCCCGGCGGCATGGCAGGCCTCGGCCTCTTCGCCGCCGCGACCAAAGATGAACGGATCGCCGCCCTTGAGCCGGACGACTTCGCTGCCGGCCAGCGCTTCGCGCACCAACAGGGCGTTGATCTCTTCCTGCGGCATGGTGTGGCGCGAGCGCCGCTTGGCAACGGAGATCAGCTTGGCCTCAGGCCGGGCCAGGGCAAGGATCGCCGGATCGACCAGGCCATCGTGGACAATCAACCGCGCGCGCATGATCAAGCGCGCCGCGCGCAGCGTCAGCAGGTCAGGATCGCCGGGGCCGGCACCAACCAGCCAGACCTTGCCGGCATGGGAAGAAGGATAGCTCATCCTGCCAAACTGCGCGCTTGGGCGCGCCGCTGCCAGCCAGAATGCCTTTGCAGGGGCTAAGGATAGCTATTGCGGCTGCATCTGCTCCGGCGGAACGGGCAGCGCGACACCGTTATCCCGGAACAGGTGCCAGACATTGCGCAGAATGGCCGAGCGGATCATGCCGGTGCCGATTTCGGGTTGGCTGATCGAAACTTGGATCTCGAATTCGATGGCCTTTTCGGCAAAGTTTACCAGCCAGACCGCCGGTTTGGGCTCGGGCTGGACGCGCTCAACCCCCGCGACCGCCTGCAGCATCAGCCGCTCCGCCAGCTCCAGGTCATTGCCATAGGCCAGGCGAACGGGGACCTTCAGCCGCTCATCCTTGGTGCTGGCGGTCCAGTTTTCGACCGCCGAGGTCATCAGCACCTCGTTCGGGATCAGGTACTTGATGTGATCGCGGGTGGTTACGGCGACGGCGCGGATGCCGATCCGGTTGACCTTGCCCACGGTTTTGTCCGCTCCGGTGCCGACGGCGATCACGTCACCCGGCTCGATCGAACGGTCCATCAGCAGGATGATGCCCGAAATCAGGTTGCCGAGCGTCTTTTGCAGGCCAAAGCCGATGGCCAGGCCGAATGCGCCGGAAAAGACCGTCAGCGCGGTCAGGTTGATGCCAAGCACATCGACCCCGAACAGCACCAGCGCGGTCCACAGCGCAATATTCGCCAGCTTTTCGCCCAGCACCTGCTGTGCCAGATCGAGCCGGGTCATGCGGCGGAACAGGCGGCGGACCAGCCGGCTCAGCGTCCAGCCGATCACCGTGATGCCGATGACAACCGTGAGGACCTTGAACCCGCCGAGCAGCGAAAGGTGATAGCCGCCGATATCAAAACCGACGGTATCAAGCCAACCGAGGAACTCGGGCCAGCTCATGCTGCGGTCCAGGCGGCAAGGCCGCGTTCCAGGTCAGCGATCAGGTCAGCCGGGCTCTCCAGCCCGATCGACAGCCGCACGCCAAAGCGGTCGGCACTGTCCATGCCGGGCAGCGGCCATTGCGTGGCGCTGCGCAGTGCTGCCGGGTCAATCGGCGTGACCAGGCTTTCGAACCCGCCCCACGAATAGCCGATCCCGAACAGGGTCAGCGCATCAATAAAGGCATCGCGCGCCTTGCCGTCCTTGCCCTTGAACACCAGGCTGAACAGCCCGCAGCCGCCGCTGAAATCGCGCGCCCACAAATGATGGCCCGGCGATCCTGGCAGCATCGGGCAGAGCACCCGCGCCACTTCCGGGCGGGCATCGAGCCACTGCGCCAGGGCCATGACGCTGGCGGTCTCGCGCTCCAGCCGGAGACTCATCGTTCGCAGTCCGCGCAGGGCCAGCGACGCATCGTCGGGCGAAACAACCTGGCCCAGCGCCTGGGCCGTCTTGCGCAGCATGGCGTAGAATTTCTCGCCCGCTGCGGCGCTTCCCATCATCAGGTCGGAATGGCCACCGACATGCTTGGTCAGGCTCATCACCGCGATATCAGCGCCGCGCTCCAGCGCCGGGAAGGCAAGCGGCCCAGCCCAGGTATTGTCGAGCACCACCGCAATCCCGCGCGCGTGCGCAAGGGCGGACAGCGCCGGCACGTCCTGTACCTCCAGCGTCAGGCTGCCGGGGCTTTCCAGCAGGACGGCTTTGGTTCGATCGCAGGCGGCCGCCGCGAAGGCTTGCGGATCGAGCGGATCGAACCAGCGGGTCTCGATCCCGAAGTCTTTGAGCAGGCCGCGCGCCATGAGGCGGGTCGGCTCATAGGCATTGTCGGTCATCAGCAGAACATCGCCCGGCCGCAGGACAGCCAGCAACGCCCCGGCAATCGCCGCAACGCCGGAGGGATAGAGCACGGTGCCTGCCGCGCCGGGTTCCAGTTCGGTCAGGGCATCGGCCAGCGCCCATTGGGTGGGAGATCCCCGCCGTCCGTAATAAAAATGGCCGTCCTCGTTGGGCTTGCCGGCATGGACCGCTGCTGCATTGGGATAGAGGTGCGTTGAGGCGCGCCAGACTGGCGGGCTCACCACCGATCCCGGCTGGCTGGGCGTCCCGGTCCATTCTGCGCTGCGCCCGGCTCCGACAAGGCGGGTGGCCGGTGCGATATTGTCAGGAGATTTCTTGGCCAAGCCCCGTCCGTTCGTACTCGTTATTCAGGCCGCGCCGGTCGCCTTCGGCGTTTCCGGATCGGCCCCCCATTCGGTCCAGCTTCCGTCATAGAGCCTGCCGTCTTCCTTGCCCAGCAAGTGCATCGCAAACAAGAGGACACAGGCCGTAACACCGCTGCCGCAGGTGGTGACAACCGGCCGGCCTAGGTCAATCCCAGCTGCCGAAAAGGCTTCTCCCAGCCCGGCCGTGTCCTTGTAGGTGCCATCGGCATTGAACAGCGCCGAATAGGGAAGGTTCCGCGCGCCGGGGATATGGCCGGCGGCAATGTTCGGCCGGGGATCGGCTTCCTCGCCGGTAAAGCGCGCCGCACCGCGGGCATCGAGCACTTGTTCGGCAAGACTGCCGACATTGGCCAGCATCTGCTCCTTTGTGCGGACCTTGCCCTCTTCCTGCCAGGCCGTGAAATGGCGGTGGCGCAGCGTTTCGCGCCCTTCGGCGAGTGGACGGCCCTCGGCCTTCCACTTGGCGATTCCGCCATCAAGGATGGCGACATCGTGCGCCCCGAACAGCTTGAGCATGAACCAGGCCCGCGCCGCGGTCTTCACCGCGCTGTCATCGTAGATCACGATCCGGCTGCCATCGCCAAGCCCCAGCGATTGCATCCGGCTGGCAAACTTTTCCGGCGGGGGAAGGGTGTTATCGATCGGCGAAGCGGTATCGACCAGATCGGCCAGGTCCATGAAGACCGCGCCCGGGATGTGACCCGCAAGGTATTCTTCCAGCCCGTTCCGGCCTGCCGCGGGCAAGTGCCAGCTGGCATCGACGATCCTGAGATCGCTCGCGCCCATTTCGTTGGCCAGCCATTCAGTGGTGACAAGACTATCCATATGAAACCTTGCGTCCTCCTCACGCTTGCCGACTGTGCGTGCTGTACACGTCGTGTCCGGGCCAGTGCCGCGCTCCTCTTCGCTGCACTTGCGAACGAAGGCTTAACCCGCAAGGCAGCCCGCGTCCATGGCAATTCGGTCAGCCGACCGCGCGTTGCCCCAGCTTGCCGAAAGTGCGCGGTCCCAGGTCAAGCCGGAACGGGCGCAGCGCGCCGCCCGGCTGCTCGGGCAATTCGCCAATTACGAAGGTCTGGGCGAGGACCAGCGGTTCGCTCGCTGCCTGTGCCGCTTCCGTCCGGAGCCGCACGAGCGGAACGAAATAGGCGGTGTTGCCCGAGCGGATCGGCGTGATCGCGGCAAGCGGCAAGCGCATTTCGCCCGAAAAATTGGCGGTTTCGCCCGGGGCCAGTTCCAGCAGGGCGTGGCGCAGGTCCAGCCGCTGCGCGGTATTGGCTATCTGCTTTTCGACCGGCAGCGAGGCGTGCGCGGCAACCATGTCGCCCTCAACCGCGATTGCGCTGAGCGTGGTCGTACCATGGTTGGTCAGGGTCAGGTTATAAGCCAGGGTAGTCGCCACCAGCGAAGCATCAAGACGGCGGGCCTCAAGGGCGATGTGCAGGCCCGTAGGCTTGGCCGCCACAACCGATTCTGCTGCCGAAGTCGGGGCAGGGGCGGGAGTGGGCGCGGCCTTGGGCGCGGCTGCGGGCGACCCTTCGGGCTCCATCGCCGGCACGACGGGCGCTTCGAACGTTACGTCCGGCTTCCTGCCGGGCTGGCGCCGCCGCCAGAGCAGCCCGCCAACCAGAGCGAGCAGCGCCAACGCGCCAACCAGTGCGCCGGTGGCAAAGGCGGCCCAGTTCGATGTACCGGCAGGTTCGGCGGCTGGCGCACTGGCCGTTGCAGCAGGGGCGGCAGTTGGAATGACCGGTGGCAAGTCGCTTTGTGCGGCAGGAGCGGTTGCGCTCGGCCGGATCTGAGGGGCGGACGTAGCACTCGTGCTGGCCGTCGATGCAGGCCGGGCGGCAGCAGTCTGGCGCACGGCCGGTTGGCGTGGAGCGGCAGAAGGTGCGGCCCGCGTGGCTGGCGCGGTGCTGGGCTGCGCCGTCGCCGATTGGGTCGGACGCGGCTGGACAACCGGGGCGTCGCTGTCAACCGGACCAGCAGGCCGCGCGGTGGGGCTGGGCGAGCCGGGAGGCAGGTTGAACACGTCCTGTGCCAGCCCCGGGACTGCGGCACATGCCAGCCCCACAGCCAAACCTGCCTGAACGATCCCCAAACCTGTTTTCACGCTGTTCACTTCCTTCGCTTGTCCGCGCCGCAGGCACGGGCTGCCCTGAATAGGGTGTGAACCCGCCGCTTCCAACCGGTGGCTTGTGTCGGCAGCGCGTTCGGGGCATGGCCTGTGCCATGTCGGACACACTTCAGCCCCTGCACCTTGGTCAGACCAGCGCGCTTCCCGCTTCACCGGAAGAAGCCGTTCTGGACTATGTTCCCAACCCGCGCCCGAGTGCGCTTTATCTGGCGCGCTTTGCGGCGCCGGAATTCACCTCGCTCTGCCCGGTCACCGGCCAGCCCGATTTCGCGCACCTGGTGATCGATTATGCGCCGGGGCAAACGATCGTTGAATCGAAAAGCCTGAAGCTGTTCCTCGGCAGCTTCCGCAATCACGCGGGCTTCCACGAAGACGTAACGGTTGGCATCGGCCAGCGCCTGTTTGACGAGATGCAGCCCCGCTGGCTGCGGATCGGCGGCTACTGGTATCCGCGCGGCGGCATCCCGATTGACGTGTTCTGGCAGAGCGGCACCCCGCCCGAAGGCCTGTGGGTGCCGGACCAGGGTGTTGCCGGTTACCGCGGGCGCGGTTGAACGATCAGCGGGTGCCAAGCCCGCGGGCGATGATCCCGCGCAGGATTTCCCGCGTGCCGCCGCGCAAGCTCCAGCTTGGCGCATTGTGGACGATGTTGGCGAGGACCGAGGCATAGGCCCCGGCCGCGCGCGGATCGGGTTCGGCGTCAATCAGCTCGCGCGCCACATCCGGCAGCGCTTGTTCGAACAGCGCGCCGACATCCTTGACGATGGCCGCCTGGAGGTTGGCGTTCTGATGCTCTTGCAGCATTCCCGCGACCGAGCGTGACAGGCGGCGCAGCACGGCGAGCCGCGCGGTGACGCGGCCGACGGTGATCTGCGCGGCATCGCTGTCACGGCCCTTGAGCACTTCGATCAGCTGGACCATCAGTTCGATTGACGAGAGGAAGCGTTCGGGGCCAGAGCGTTCAAAGGCCAGCTCGCTCATCACCTGATCCCAGCCCTGGCCTTCTTCGCCCAGCAGCATGTCGGCAGGGACAATCGCGTCCTCGAAATGCATTTCGTTGAAGTGGTGCTGGCCCGCCAGGTCGATGATCGGTTTGATCGTCAGGCCGGGGGTATTCTTCAGGTCAACCAGCAGCTGGCTGGTGCCAAGATGGCGATCAGCCGGAGTGCCGCTGGTGCGGCAGAACAGGATCACATAGTCCGCCTCATGCGCGAAGCTGGTCCAGACCTTGGTCCCGGTAACGCGGTAGACATTGCCGTCCTTCACCGCTTTGGTGCGGGTGGCGGCAAGGTCGGAACCCGAATCCGGCTCGCTCATCCCGATCCCGAAGGAAAGTTCGCCCGCCGCGATGCGCGGCAGGAAGGCCTGCTTCTGGGCTTCGGTGCCGAACTTGAGGATCGACGGGCCCGACTGGCGGTCAGCAATCCAGTGCGCGCCCACGGGAGCGCCTGCGGCCAGGCATTCCTCAACAATTACGGCGCGTTCAAAGGCGCTGCGTTCGTGCCCGCCATATTGCTTTGGCCAGGTCATGCCGAGGTAGCCGGCCTGCCCCATTGCCCGGCTGAAGCCGCGATCATAGCCGTACCAGTTATCACTGCGCTGGCGCGGGGTGCGATCCTTCAGCTGCTGGTCAAGGAATGTGCGGAACTCGGCACGCAGCGCGATAACCGCGTCGGTGTCAGCCGGCGGGGCGGGAAACGGAATTGCGCTCATAGTGCAGTCACCATCGGCCAATAGCCCGGGCCGCCCGCCGCCAGCGCGGCGGAACCCAGCAGTTTCGCCCAGGATACCTGGCCGCCGAACTCGTCGCGCCAGGCCCACAGGGCAGTGGTGTAAAGGTGGAGGCGGTGCTCGCGAGTAAAGCCGATCGCGCCGTGCATCTGGGTGGCAATCGCGGCCCCCGCAGTCGCCGCCTCGCGGGCGCGCAGCGTGCCGGCGGCAACGCCATGCAGATCATGGCGGGCAAGGGCTTCCCCGGCCAGATCAGCCGCGGCGGTGGCGCAGGCCAGCTCGCCCGCCAGCTTGGCCAGCTCATGCTGCACTACCTGGTTCTTCTGCAGCGGCTTGCCGAATTGAACGCGGGTGGCGGTGTGGTTCAGCGTCATCTCGAGGGCGGCTTCAAGCGCCCCGGCAATCTGGTATGCACGCACGGTTGCACCCGATGCCAACGGGCACCAGGGCAGCGCGGCTTCGGCATCGATCGCCCAGTCGATCGCCAGCGTCGGGCGCGGGTTGAAGTTGGCAGCAGTGCCGGCCTCGGCAACGGTCCAGCCAGTGCGCGGTACCCGGTAAAGCCTTTCGCCCACCCCAAGCGCGAGGCAATCGAGGTGCTCGCCCCACGCGACCCGGGCGACAGTGCCGGTCAGGCGGCCATTGGTGACGGACAGATCGTCGGCGCGGGCAAGACCCGCGGCACCTGCGGCCAGCGGCAGGCCTGCAGCGGCAAGTAGCTGGTTGGCGGCCATCGTTTCGGCCACGGGGAGCGGCATAGCGTGGCTGCCCAGCAGGCGCAGCGCTTCGCCGGCTTCGGCAAAGGACAGGCCGAATCCGCCCTGATCCTCGGTCAGCAGGGCCAGCGGCAGGCCCATTTCCTCAACTTCGGCCCACAGCGCCGGAAGCCACTGCCCTTCGCGCGCGGCGGCATGCACAGCATCATTAAGCGATCGCTCAAACAGCCGCGTGATCATTTCTGCAAGCATCGCGTGCTCGTCCCTGCGATTGTGGTCTGGTGCCGGCTACAGGATTCGAACCCGTGGCCCCCTGATTACAAATCAGGTGCTCTACCAACTGAGCTAAGCCGGCAACGTGGTCTTTGTGCTGGTGTCCTTAGCGTCAGGCAGCGCCAAAGGTCCACCCCTCTGTTTGGGCAATTGCAGGTGTAAGTCCACAAGGGCTCCAGAGAGCGGGGTCATGCGCGGCATTGCGCAGCCAGGCGGCGGTAATCAAGGCATCGGCGGCATGGTCGGTTATCGCACCCGAGCCAATGGCCGGAGCCGAATCCAGCACCCCTAGGGCGGTATTGAGATCGGCATGGTCACGAATCTTGGATGCGCCAGTGCGGCGGCCCGCGGCGCGGGCAGCAATCGTGGTGTAGATCTCGCACACCACCGAGCCATTGGGCGGCAGCGGATCGATCGGCCAGACCGGCAGGCGGCCCTCGAGCCGGTGCAGCAATCGCATGCCAGTCAGACTCGATTTGCCGACCTGCGCGGCGCCGACCAGGTTGAAGTTGGAATAGGGGCGGCAGCCCATTGCTTCCTGTGCACGCTCAGTCACGCGGAAGCGGCCGCGTCCCCCGCCGAACAGATCACCCTCGCGGCCGCCGTGGCGGCGAAAATGGCGCGAGGCTGCGGGGTGATCGACCAGGCTGCCGGCGGAAAGGTGCAAATCATTGGCGCAGATGCGGTCAATCAACGCCCATAGTTCGCGGGCGCTGCCCGGACTTTCGGCCCAGCCGGGGAAGAAGCTGCCTGCATCAGCATGGGCTAGGCTGATCCCCATATCGAAGCCGACTATGGTGTTATCGGGCAGTTCGCTGAGCAGCCAGTCGAGCACTTCGGGGCGCGACCAGCGATGGCCGGGGCGTACCAGTTGCGGCGCGGCACGGCCCGAACTGCACAGGGCGATTGCGATGCCGTGATGCCGCTCTCCGGCCGCGCCTGACCAGTCAATCGCAACGAATGTCTCAAACCGACGGGTTGTCATTCCCCGCGCAGCTCGCGGCGTTTCTTGTCCCAGTAATCAAGCCGTTTGAGGACTTCGCGCTCAAACCCGCGTTCGACCGGACGATAGTATTCCTGCGCGCCCATCCCTTCGGGCCAGTAATCCGCGCCGGAAAAGCCGTCTTCGGCCTCGTGGTCATAGGCATAGCCTTGACCATAGCCGATGTCCTTCATCAGCTTGGTCGGGGCATTGAGGATATGGGCAGGCGGGGAGAGCGAGCCGGTTTCCTTCGCGCTCTTCCACGCCTCCTTCTGCGCCACATAGGCCGCATTCGATTTGGGTGCGGTGGCAAGGTAGAGGCAGGCTTGGACGATCGCCAATTCGCCCTCGGGGCTGCCTAGGAACTGATAGGCTTCCTTGGCGGCGAGGCACTGGGTCAGAGCCTGCGGATCGGCCAGGCCGATGTCTTCGCTGGCAAAACGCACCAGCCGCCGCAGCACGTAAAGCGGCTCTTCACCCGCAGTCAGCATCCGAGCCATGTAATAGAGGCTCGCCTGCGGATCAGAGCCGCGTAGCGCCTTATGCAGCGCGGAAATCAGATTGTAGTGCCCGTCGCGATCCTTGTCATAAACCGCCACGCGGCGCTGCAGGAAAGCCCCAAGGCCGGCCGGATCGAGCGGCTTAGGGATCTTGGCATTGTAAAGCGTTTCCGCCTGGTTGAGCAGGAACCGGCCATCGCCATCGGCGCTTGCCACCAGCACCTCGCGCGCATCGGGGGTGAGGGGGAGGGGACCAGCCAGGGTTTCGGCGCGGGTCAGCAATTCATCCAGGGCCCGAGCATCAAGCCGGTGCAGTATCAGCACCTGCGCGCGGCTTAGCAGCGCGGCGTTAAGTGCGAAGCTGGGGTTCTCGGTCGTCGCGCCAACCAGCGTGACCGTGCCCTTTTCAACAAAGGGCAGGAAGCCATCCTGTTGCGCGCGGTTGAAGCGATGGATTTCGTCCACGAACAGGAGGGTGCGCTGCCCCATTTTTGCCGCGGTCTCTGCTTCGGCAAAGGCCTTTTTAAGGTCCGCCACACCCGAGAACACCGCACTGACTGAAACGAAGCGCATACCCACGGCGTCGGCCAGCAACCGGGCCGTGCTGGTCTTGCCGGTGCCGGGCGGTCCCCACAGGATCATACTGGAGAGGCGCCCCGCCGCAACCATCCGCCCGATCGCGCCTTCCGGTCCAGTCAGGTGCTCCTGCCCGATCACTTCGCCAAGGTTATGCGGGCGCAGCCGATCGGCCAGCGGTGCGTCTTCGCTTGGTTCTTCCGGGGCGGCGGGCAGGTCTTCGGCAAACAGGTCGGCCATCGGGCCTGCATAGGCCAGTTTGCCGGGCAGGTTAATCGCCTAAACTTGCCCGATCCCCCGGATATTGCTGATCCTGCCATGTGTGGTACCCTCGCGTTATCCCATATGGGATGGGGAGAAGTGCCATGAACGATGCAAATACTGCGGCTCGTCCGGGAGCAGGATACTGGATCGCCGCGCTGGTCAGCCTTGCTTGGAACAGCTTTGGTGGGGTCGATTACCTCATGTCGAAGCTGCGCAACATGGATTACCTGACTGGCGCGATGGGCAGCGAAGATGCGGCAAGGCAGGTGCTGGCCATGCTCGATGCCATGCCGATTTGGGCTCATTTCCTTTGGGGGCTGGGGGTCTGGTCCTCGGTTCTGGGCTCAATCCTGCTGCTGGTTCGCTCTCGCCATGCAGCCGCGGTCTTCCTGGTTTCGCTGATCGCCGCTGCGCTCAGCTTCGCCTATCAGGCCACGCTGACTTTTCCTGCCGCGCTCGACACCACGGCCAACAAGATCATGCCGCTGGTAATCCTGGCGGGGATTGCGGTGCAGTGGTGGTGGGCCCGCAAGCAGCAGGCCAAAGGCTCGTTGAAGTAAGGCTCAGCGACTGTTCAGCGCGGCCTTTTGGCGGATCAGCCGGATATAGGTATCGGCAACGACCTGATTGATCTGATCCCACGAGAAATCGCGGCTGCGCCGCTCGCCCGCTTCGCCATGGGTGCGGCGCAGCGCCGAATCCTGGATATAGGCCTGCAGGGCCTCTGCGAACTGATGAACCGCGCCGGGGCGGATCAATTGCCCTGATCGCCCATTTGCGACCAGATTCTGGCTGCCAGTGGCCGCCGCCGCAACCACCGGCAACCCGCTGGCCATCGCTTCCAGGCTGACATTGCCGAAGGTTTCCGTGGTGGAGGGGAAGAACAGCACATCCATGCTGGCTACGGCCTTGCCCAGGTCCTTGCCCGCCATGAAGCCGGCAAAGGTTGCCTGCGGCAGACGGGCCTCCAGCCAGGGCCGCGCCGGGCCATCGCCCACGATCAGCGTGCGGTGCTTGATGCCCTTGCGGCGCAGTTCGTCGATCGTATCGGAAAAGACATCCAGTCCCTTTTCCATCACCAGCCGGCTGTGGAAGCCAACCAGTACTTCGTCATCGCCGATCCCCAGGCTGCGACGCCACTCCATCGACCGATGCGACGGATCGAAAATTTCGCGATCCACCCCGCGCGACCAGATATCGATATCATAGTTCATCCGCTGGTCGCGCAGGACCTGGGCCATCGATTCAGAGGGTGCGACCAGCGCGTCGCAGCGACGATAGAGACGCCGAAGTCCAGCCTCGACCAGCGGTTCCAGCCAGGCCAGGTTGTAATACCGAAAATAGGTTTCGAACCGGGTGTGGACCGACCCGAGCACGGGAATGTGCCGCTGGCGCGCCCAGCTTACGGCGCGATGTGCCACGAAGTCTGGTGACGATATCTGCACCACATTAGGGTTGAAGGCCTTGAGATCGGTGCGCACCCGCGGGCTCAGAAAAACTGGAACGCGGTACTCGCCACGTCCGGGAAAGGCGAACGACGGTACGCCAACAAGGTCACCAGTCGGTGGGAAGGCGGGTTCAGGCACTACGGGCGCATAGACCCGCACTGCAGCGCCTTGGCGCAACAGATAGCCAACAAGCCGGTTCAGCGCCTGGTTCGCGCCATCGCGGACATAATTGTAATTGCCGCTAAACAGGGCAATGCGCAGGTCGCTGGTCTCCATCGCAAAGGCCCTAGCCGATTGCTGCGTCAGGTGCGAGTCAGGTGCGGGCGAGCGGAAGCGTCAGGACCAAGGTTGTCCCCACCTCGCTGGGTGCAAGTTCAAGCCGCCCAAAGCTGTTTTCCGCCAGTGCCCGGGCGATCGGCAAGCCCAATCCGCTGCCGCCATCGGAGCGCTTGCTGGTGAAAAAGGGATCAAACACCCGCTCGCGATCAGCCTCGGGGATGCCCAGGCCATTGTCTGCCAGCGCGATGCGAACTTCGCCACCGGTCACGGTCGCGCCAATCGCAAACTGGTTGGCTCCGGCCTGCCGGGCGTTTTCGGCCAGAGTAGTGATGATCGCTTCCAGCGCAGCGGTTTCGATAGCCAAGGGCGGTAGGCCGGCGGGCAGATCTGCCACAATGGCGAAGTCATCGTGTCGCAGGACCGAGGATAGTGCCGCCAGCATTGGCGCCAGATTAGCGCGCGCGGTGGGATCGGCCCGTCCCATATCCGCCATGGCCAGTTCCATTAGCCGGCTGACAAGGTGCGATAGCCGCCCGGCATCGGCAGCCATGTTCCTCAGAAACCGCTGGCGCTCATCCTCGGCCATGCTTGCGCCGTGATCCTGGAGCAGTTCGATCCCGCCCGAAAGGCCTGCAAGCGGGGTCTTGAACTCGTGGCTCAAGGCCGCCGCAAAGTCGCGCAGATAGCGCGAGCGCCGGGCAATCGCCGCCGACATCGCCGCAAAATCATCGTAAAGGCTGCCGATCTCGCGCACTTCCAGCGTCGGACGGGGGGGAGCGGCGTGGCGGCCCTGCGCCAGCGCCCGGCTTGCCTGGCTGAGCCGCTCAACTGGGCTAACAATGGCGCGGGCGAGCACCGCGGTCAGCACCACCAAAAGCGAAAAGATCCCCGCCACGCCGAGCGCGATCTTGCCGCGATCCTCCCACATTCCGCGGAACAGGGCGCGCGGGGACCGCGAGACCAGCACGGCTCCCACCACCTTGCCGCGCACCATGATCGGGCGGGCCTGATGCATCCGGATCGAGGTGGCGCGGCTGATCCAGTCAAGCGGCGTATCACGCAGATAGGCGTCATTATGGCGTAGTACGGTGCGCGAGGTGCCCGCCAGGGCGCTGCGCACCTCTGGGACTTGCGCAAGGCTCAAACCCCTTTCGCGCCCATTAAGCAGCAGCCCGTGGTGATCGAGCAGCAGGATCGAGGCCAGCGTGGCACGCTTGGTCTCGGCAACGGCCGGGGCAATCCGCGCGGCGACCATTTGCGCGACCGGATCGACGCGGGCGACACTGGTGCTGGCAGCGGGCCGTTCCGGCAGGACAGGCGATGAGCGCAGGTCGACACCCGTGGGCACATCGTCAAAACTCTCACGCGGATCGTCCGGTTCGTCGATCGGAGCAACCGCTGTGGGCCCAGGCCAGAGCAGCGCCGCACTGGCGGCAATGGCCGCGCTCTGCGCAGTGAGTTCGGCTTCGGTCCGCCGGATCAGGGCGTTCTCGTAAACCCGCAGACCCAACGCGGCGATGCCGGGCAGTGCAGCCACGAACAGCAGCGTTCCAAACAGCAGCCAGCGCAGCCGCGGTACCGGCCAGAGCCGCAAGGCAAGACGGCGCAAGGTTTCGATCATACCGGGGTACAGGGGCCGAGCCGGTAACCCACCCCTGCGCGCGTTTCGACCAGGCTGTCACACCCGGCCTCGGCAAATTTGCGGCGCAGGTTGCGGACATGGCTGTCGATTGTCCGATCGGTGATCGCAAAGCCTGGGCCGTGCAGCCGGTCAATCAGCTCATCGCGCGAGAAGAAGCGCGTTGGCGCTGCGGCAAGGGTCCGCAGCAGGGTAAATTCAGTAACGGTCAGTGCCACATCGCCGCCCTGCCAGCGGGCCGCCCAGCCATCAAGATCAAGCGCCAGCCCGCCGCGGCCAAGCGGTTCGCCTGCAGGCGCGGTATGCCGCACCGAACGGCGCAGGATCGCCTGCGCGCGGGCAACCACTTCGCGTGGGGAAAAGGGTTTGATCACATAGTCGTCGGCACCCAGCTCGATCCCCAGCACGCGGTCCAGCTCATCATCGCGGCTGGACAGGAACAGGATCGGCAGGTCCGAACTGGCGCGCAGGCGGCGGCATACTTCGAGCCCGTCCATCCGCGGCATGTTGATATCCAGCACCACCAGGTCCGGCGGATCGTGGCCAATCATGGCCAGGGCATCCTCACCGTCGCCGGCTTCCGCCGTGGCAATTCCCGCCTTGTCGAAGGCGAAGACCAGCACCTCGCGGATATGCGGGTCATCATCAACAATCAGGACGCGGCGGTTCATGGCCTTGCCTTGTGCCGGTTCCGGCCCGCCAGTCAACCGGGCTCGCCCGCTGGGGCCGGCGGGGCCTGATAGGGCACGCCAGAACAATCGAAGCGCTGCCCCGGATAGTCGCGCACCGGGC
Source organism: Novosphingobium sp. APW14 (assembly GCF_032337075.1). Classification (NCBI taxonomy): domain Bacteria; kingdom Pseudomonadati; phylum Pseudomonadota; class Alphaproteobacteria; order Sphingomonadales; family Sphingomonadaceae; genus Novosphingobium; species Novosphingobium sp. APW14. Next base: position 114,554 of record NZ_JAVYAB010000004.1, on the reverse strand, counting down.
CGACCAAAGCCTGGGCCCGCGTCAGGCGGCGCTGGCCAAGCAGGGTCCAGCCCCCTTCATGCAGCAGCTGGGCTTGCCGGTATTGGACCATCTGGCGCAGTGTCTTGACCCGCGCCAACAACACCGGCTCAAGCGGGCGGCCTTCCAATTCGATCAGCGGCAGCAGCGATGACGTGCCCAGTTCAGCGAGATAGCACAGGTCGATCCCGGCGCCGGTATCATCCACCTCGCGGGCGTGGCGCACGTTCCACTGCGCGGCCAGCGCGCCGGTATCGACAAAGGCATAGCCCAGCAGCAGTGTGGCCACGGCAACGCAATTGGCATTGATCAACCAGGCGCCCGACTTTTCCTTCAGCAACCGCCACAGGATAATCCCCAGGCCCAGCGCTACCAGCACCATCCAGGCCAGCGCCGCAATCCGCAGCCGGGTCAGCGAATAGGCATCGATGTAATCGTATAGGCGCAGCATCGCAGAGGCGACCAGCACCACATTCTGCCCGATCCACAGCATGACCAGCCGCCTGACCAGCGGGCTGGCGGCGGTCTGCGACCCAGGGCGCAGCGTTACCAGCACGAACAGTCCGGCCAGTAGCGCCGTAAGCACCAGCGGATAGGCGCCGCGGTGGGCATAGTCGGCCAGGGTCATCCCCTGCGGCAGCGGCACCAGACCCCATAGCCAGGCCAGGTCCATGGCGTTCTGCATCGCAAACAGCAGATTGAAGAGCACCAGGCTAAGCAGGACCGAGACCGGGTTGACGCCCGGCAGGCGAAGCTCGCCCGAGCCGCCGAACGTGCCAAACATCGGCATAGTCCGGCGCGGCCGCAGCACTCCCCAGCTGATCACCGAAACCACGCCCCAGAAAGCGATCCGTTCGAAGGCCAGGTCAGCAGGCAGGGTCAGAGAGAGGCTGGCGAAGAAGCTTTCGATCACCGGGTTGGCCGAAGCGAATAGCATCAGGATTACCGCGGATCCCACCAGCGGCAGGATCAGCGCGGGCAGGGTGCGGCGCAGGCCCTGTACCGCAGCGGGCTTGCGGCGGTGGACGCGGGCGAGCTTGAACAGGTCGATCAGCGGGCCGAACAGCGCCTTGAAGCCGTGCGCAAACAACCGCTGCGCCCAGCGCCAGCCATCATCGAAGCGGGCGGTGCCTGGCAGCAGGATCGCGAGGCCCAGGGCGATCCAGAACAGCAGGAAGGGCAGGATCGTGGCATCGATGGCCATTGCTCCAGCCATCATCACGGCGAGGCTCAGCGCCGCTAGCGCCCGCCGGTCATGCCGCAGCGCCGGCATTGCCAGCCCAGCGGCCAGCGCCAGGACGGCACCGAAAAGGCCCAGCCAGCCATGGCTGTGCCCGCCTTGATAAAACACCCAGTCGGCCAGCGCGACCAGCGCGGCGGCCAGCACCAGTTTGATCCAGAACCCGCGGTGATGGACGCCGCCCATGCAAAATCTCCCGTGATTGCGGGATCGCTTCTAGCCCAGCGCAGCGCAGAGCGTACTGGCGCTGGCGTGGGCATGGTGTGCAGATTTGGTGCAGGCGGGAACGCGCTCGACCTTCCCGCCCACAGTCATGCGGTCAAGCCTGACGCGGGCCCTTGCGGTGGGGCTTGGGCTTGCCCTTGAACGGCGGACGACCGCCGCCGGGACGGGGGCCGCGGTCATTGCCGCGGTTGCCCGGATGGCCGCCACGATTTTCGCCGCGTGGGCGGTTTTCGCGGGCTGCGTCGCGCGGGGTTTCGGGGGAAAGGTCGATCGTGATCCCGCTCTCATCTTCGCTGCCCGGCTGGGCCGTGCGGGCAACCGCGGCGCGGAACTTGGCTTCCAGGGCGCGCGGGATTTGGAAGAAAGTTTCGTTTGCGGCGATACGGATCGCGCCGATCTCGTTGCGGGTCACATGGCCGCGACGGCACAGCAGCGGCAGCAGCCAGCGCGGATCGGCGTTGTGGCGGCGGCCAATGTCCATGCGGAACCAGACGGTATCGTCAAAGCCTTCGCGGTGGTGGACCGGCCGCGCCTGCCCATCGGGCTTGGTGCGCGCCGACATGTCGATCAGTTCTTCGGGTTCGGGCAGGCGGCTGGCATGGGCGCGAACCAGCGCCAGAGCCAGGTCTTCCGGGCCCATCGTCGCCAGCAGCCGGCCCGCCAGTTCGCTTTCAGCCTCGCTGGGTTCGATTGGCGCGGTCAGCGTGGCGATCAGGCGTTCGTGATCTTGGGCGCGGATCGCCTCGGGGCCGGGCACATCCATCCATTGCGCGTCGATCCGGGCGCCGCGCAGCATCATCTCCACCCGGCGGCGGCGCGGGTAGGGGACGATCAGAACGGCGGTGCCCTTCTTGCCGGCACGGCCGGTCCGGCCCGAACGGTGTTGGAGCGCTTCCGCATCGCGCGGGATCTCGACGTGGATCACCAGGCTGAGCGAAGCGATGTCGATCCCGCGGGCGGCAACGTCGGTCGCCACGCAGACGCGCGCGCGCTTGTCACGCAGGGCCTGCAGCGCATGGTTGCGCTCATTCTGGCTGTGCTCACCCGACAGGGCAACCGCCGCAAAGCCGCGCTCAACCAGCGTGGCGTGCAGGTGGCGGACATTGTCGCGCGTGGCGCAGAACAGGATCGCCGTTTCCGCCTCGTGAAAGCGCAGCAGGTTGACCACCGCGTTTTCGATGTCGGAGGGCGAAACAGTTACCGCCTGATAGGCAATGTCGCCGTGGCCCTGCTCGTCACCCACGGTGGAGATCCGCAGCGCGTCGTGCTGATAGCGTTTGGCCAGCGCCACGATCGGCTTGGGCAGGGTGGCCGAGAACAACAAGGTGCGGCGATTGGCCGGGGTGGCGTCAAGCAGTTCCTCAAGATCTTCGCGGAAGCCCATGTCGAGCATTTCGTCAGCCTCGTCGAGGACGACGAAGTTGAGCGCCGACAGGTCAAGTGCGCCGCGTTCCAGGTGATCGCGCAGGCGGCCCGGTGTGCCGACCACGAAATGGGCGCCCTGGTAAAGCGCACGACGTTCACGCGAAGGATCCATCCCGCCGACGCAGGTGGTAACAGTGGCGCCGGTGCCCGCGAAGAGCCAGGTCAGCTCGCGGCTGACCTGCAAGGCCAGTTCGCGGGTAGGGGCTACGACCAGGCCCAGCGGTGCCGCAGCCCTGGGCAGGGCCTGCTCATCGCCGAACAATTGCGCGCCCATGGCAAGACCAAAGGCAACCGTCTTGCCCGAACCGGTCCGGGCCGAGACGACCAGGTCGCGGCCCTCGGCTTCGGGTTCGATCACCGCCGCCTGAACGGCAGTCAGTGCAGTATAGCCGCGCGCGGTGAGCGCGGTGGCAAGGGCGGCGGGAAGGGCGGCAAATGGCGCGGCTGACGCTGCACCAGGCAGCGAGCCTGATTGTGCCATGATAGTTATGCCATTTCCTTCTTGCGCGACGCCTTCTTCCGCTCATGCGGATCGAGGATCGCCTTGCGCAGCCGGACCGATTGCGGGGTCACTTCGACCATTTCGTCATCGTCGATATAGGCAATCGCCTGTTCGAGCGTCATGATCCGCGGCGGGGTGAGACGGATTGCGTCATCCTTGCCGGTCGAGCGGAAGTTGGTCAGCTGCTTCGACTTCATCGGATTGACTTCAAGGTCTTCGGGCTTGGCGTTTTCGCCGATGATCATGCCCTCATAGATCTTGTCCTGCGGACGTACGAACAGCACGCCGCGGTCTTCCAGGCTGTTGAGCGCATAGCCCACGGCCTCACCCGCGCAGTTCGAGATCAGCACGCCATTGGGGCGGCCTTCGATCGCACCCTTGTAGGGACCGTACTTTTCGAACAGGCGGTTCATGATCCCGGTGCCGCGCGTGTCGGACAGGAATTCACCGTGGTAACCGATCAGGCCGCGCGAAGGGGCCGAGAAGGTGATGCGGGTCTTGCCGCCGCCCGAGGGGCGCATATCGGTCATTTCCGCCTTGCGCAGGGCCATCTTGTCGATGACCGTGCCCGAGTGCTCATCGTCCACGTCGATCACGACGGTTTCGTAAGGCTCGGTGCGCTGGCCGTTTTCCTCGCGGAACAGCACGCGCGGGCGGCTGATGCCCAGCTCGAAGCCCTCGCGGCGCATCGTTTCGATCAACACGCCCAGCTGCAGTTCGCCGCGGCCGGCCACATCGAAGCTGTCCTTGTCGGCAGATTCGGTCACGCGGATGGCCACGTTGCTCTCCGCTTCGCGCATCAGGCGGTCGCGGATCATGCGGCTCGTCACCTTGCTGCCTTCGCGGCCGGCCATCGGGCTGTCGTTAACGGCGAAGCGCATCGACAAGGTCGGCGGGTCGATCGGCTGGGCGTAAAGCGGTTCGGTTACCGACGGATCGGCAATCGTGTTGGCCACGGTTGCTTCGGTCAGGCCAGCCAGCGAGATGATATCGCCAGCGCGGGCTTCGTCCACGGGAACGCGTTCCAGCCCGCGGAAGGCCATCAGCTTCGAGGCGCGGCCGGCTTCGATCACGTTGCCATCGGCATCAAGCGCGTGGATCGGCGAATTGACCTTGACCGTACCCGACTGGACCTTGCCGGTCAGGATGCGGCCCAGGAAGTTGTCGCGATCAAGCAGGGTGACCAGGAACTTGAACGGGCCGTCAACATCGGCCGCCGGGGCAGGGACGTGGTTGACGATCTTTTCGAACAGCGGCGTCAGGGTACCTTCGCGCAGGTTCGGGTCTTCATTGGCATAGCCATTGCGGCCTGAGGCATAGAGCACCGGGAAGTCGCACTGTTCATCGCTGGCATCGAGGCTGACGAACAGGTCGAACACTTCGTCCAGCACTTCCTGGATCCGCTCGTCCGGGCGGTCGACCTTGTTGACCACCACGATCGGGCGCAGGCCAAGGGCCAGCGCCTTGCCGGTGACGAACTTGGTCTGCGGCATCGCGCCTTCCGAGCTGTCGACGAGCAGGATCACGCCGTCGACCATGCTGAGGATGCGCTCAACCTCACCGCCGAAGTCGGCGTGGCCGGGGGTGTCGACGATGTTGATGCGGGTGCCATTCCACTCGACCGACGTGCATTTGGCCAGGATCGTGATCCCGCGTTCCTTTTCCAGGTCGTTGGAATCCATCGCGCGTTCTTCCACGCGCTGGTTGTCACGGAAGGTGCCGGACTGGCGGAACAGCTGGTCAACCAGCGTGGTCTTGCCGTGGTCGACGTGGGCGATGATGGCGATATTGCGCAACGGCAGCGGGGCGGACATTCGGTAGGCCTTCGGTTCAGGAGAGGGCGGCGATCTTGCTGCGCCGCAACATTTGCTGGCGCGCCCCCTAGCCGAAGCGGACCTTGCGGGCAAGTGAATCGGTATCTTGTGCGGTATTGGTATTTTGTTTCGTAGGCGCTAGAGGGCCGCTCCATGAAAAAGCATCTCATCCGCGCCGCCTTGCTCGGCGCCGTCGCCCTTCCCGTAACCGCTTACGCTCAGGAAGCCAAGGTAGAGGAAGCCCAGCCGGCTCCCGCCGCAGCTGAAACCGATGTCGCCGAAGGCAACGAAATCGTTGTTACTGCGACCAAGCGTGAGCAGACCCTGCAGGACGTGCCGGTCGCCGTTTCGGTGACCACTGCCGAAACGATCGAGCGCGCCCAGGTCCGCGACCTGAAGGATCTGCAGACCCTCGTTCCGGCCCTGCGCGTATCGCAGCTGCAGTCGAGCGCCAACACCAACTTCATCATCCGCGGTTTCGGCAATGGCGCCAACAACCCCGGCATCGAGCCCTCGGTCGGCGTGTTTGTCGATGGCGTTTACCGCAGCCGCACCGCGGCTCAGATCGGTGACCTGCCTGACGTCCAGCGCGTTGAAGTGCTGCGCGGCCCGCAGTCGACCCTGTTTGGCAAGAACGCCAGCGCCGGCGTGATCTCGATGGTCACCCGCGAGCCGTCGTTTGACTTCAAGGGCAGCGTCGAAGCCAGCTATGGCAATTACGATGCCCTGGTCCTCAAGGGCTATGTGACCGGCCCGATCAGCGACAAGGTTGCCGCCAGCATCGCCGGCGGGATCAACAAGCGCGATGGGTACATCACTGACCTGGGCTACAATGGCACCGCCAACGAGCGTGATCGCTGGTTCGTCCGCGGCCAGCTGCGGATCGAGCCGAGCGACGTGCTCAAGGTTCGCCTGATCGCCGATTATGACAAGATCAACGAAGTGTGCTGCGCCGTTGTCAATGTGCGCCGTTCGGCGGCCACCACCGCGATCGAAGCACTGGGCGGCAAGGTCAACAACAGCGCGACGCCGTTCGCCGGGGTGTCCTATTCGAACTTCCCGTCGACCAACGACATCCAGAATTGGGGCCTGTCGGGCCAGATCGATTACCAGGTCGGCCCGCTCAAGCTGACCTCGATCAGCGCCTACCGTTCCAGCTCGAACCTGACCAACCAGGATTCGGACTTCACCAGCGGCGATCTGATCGGCCAGAACCGCGGCGATGTGAACATCGATACCCTGACCCAGGAACTGCGCCTGAACGCCAGCTTCCTGGACGTTGCCGACCTGATGATCGGCGGGTTCTATTTTGACGAACACGTCAAGTACAACAACGCCCTGACCTATGGCACGCAGTTCCGCCCCTATGCGAACCTGCTTGCGAACGGTGCGATCTCGCAGGTTGAAGCAGCGATCCTGGGCGTTCCCGTCGGGACCTTCCAGAAGACCGGCCAGGGCATCTTCGACAACACCCAGATGGACAACCAGGCCTGGTCGCTGTTCGGCAACCTTGACGTCAAGCTGGGTGACAAGCTGACGTTGACCCTTGGTGGTAACTACACCAAGGACCGCAAGGACGTGACCACCGCGACGGTCAGCACCGATACCTTCTCGGCGCTTGACTTCGTGACGATTGGTGGCGCGGTGATCCGCAGCACGGCAATCGCCACCCAGGTCGGCAGCCTGCTTGGCGTCGGCACGGCTAACGCCAGCCAGATCGCGGCGTTCGCCGCCGCACAGCCGACTGCCTATGGCGCCATTGTCTCGGGTTCGACGGCCTATGCCAATGCCAATGCAACCAACCCGGCGGTCAATTCGCTGCTTGGCCTGCGCGCGCTGCAGTTCCTGCCGCCGTTCCTGAACATCCCGAACGCCGTTGAAAACGGCAAGTCGCGTGATGGCAAGTGGACTTGGACCGCGCGTCTCGCCTGGGAACTGAGCGACACGATCAACACCTATGTGTCCTATGCCACCGGCTTCAAGGCGAGCTCGTTCAACCTTTCGCGTGACAGCCGCCCGCTAGCGAGCGACCTGCCTGCCTTGCGTACCGCTGGCCTGGCTCTGCCCAACCTGACTACGGGTTCGCGCTATGCCGGTCCGGAAAACGCCAAGGTGTTCGAACTGGGCATCAAGGCTAACTGGGGCATGGCCAGCGCCAACCTGACGCTGTTCAAGCAGACCATCACCGGCTTCCAGTCGAACGTCTTCACCGGTACCGGCTTTGCGCTGGCGAACGCCGGCAAGCAGTCGACCAGCGGGATCGAATTCGATGGTACGATCAAGGCAACCAAGGCGCTTAGCCTGAATGTTGCGATGGTCTATCTTGATCCCAAGTATGACAGCTTCACCGCTTCTGCCGTGGGTGATCTTTCGGGCACCCGCCCGGCCGGTATCCCCGAACTGTCGACCACGGTTGGTGCGCAGTGGAACCAGGAACTGGCGAATGGTGACCGCGTGATCCTGCGTGGTGACTGGCACATGGAATCGGAAGTCCAGATCACCGAAGGCCTGCCGGCCTTCATCCAGCGCAACGCGCTGGGCCAGGTGATTTCGAACCAGCCGGCTTTCGATGCGGCCCGCCCGTTCACCCGCGAAGTGAGCGAAATCAACGCTTCGATCACCTATGCCATGACCAATGGCGTGGAACTCAGCCTGTGGGGCCGCAACCTCACCAACAACCGCTACCTGATCCAGATCTTCGATTCGGTGGCGCAGTCGGGCTCGGTTTCGGCTTATCCGAACCAGCCGCGCACCTATGGCGCCTCGCTCCGCTTCAAGTGGTAAGCTGAGCCACACGGCAAAAAACGCGAAGGGGGCGGGCAACCGCCCCCTTTTGCTTTTGGGGAACCGAAGAAGACCGCAGGCTATTCACTGGCCCTTCACCTTTGCGGGGCTTATAGCCAGACCATGCGATCATCGTTCAGCGCGCTGCGCCGTCTCGTCCTTGTTCTTCCGCTGCTTGCGCTGGGCGTCCAGCCGATCGCCGCCAAGACCAGCGTCGCCGCCAAGGCGCGCAAGACGCCAGCGGCCACCGCGGCGCCGGCCAAGTCGACCTCGGCCCCCTGGCTCTATCGCGGCAGCGACGTTCCGCAGGACAAGGAATGGGTGTTCGGCGAATTGGCCAACGGCGTGCGCTATGCCGTTCGCAAGAATGGTGTACCGCCGGGGCAGGTCGCGATCCGCGTGCGGATGGATGTCGGCTCGCTGCATGAAGAGGATGGTGAGCGCGGCTTTGCCCACTTGCTGGAGCATCTTGTCTTCAGGCAGTCACGTTACCTGAATGAGGCGGCGGCAATTCCAACCTGGCAGCGTCTTGGCGCAACCTTCGGTAGTGACACCAATGCTGAGACCAGCCCAGTCTCGACGACTTACAAGCTAGACCTGCCCAATGCGACGCCGGACAAGCTTGATGAATCGCTCAAGCTGCTGTCCGGCATGATGATTGCCCCGGCGTTGACCGAAGCGAACGTCCGCACCGAAGTACCGATTGTCCTGGCTGAAAAGCGCGAGCGGGGTGGCCTGGCAGAACGAGTTGCGGAGGCAACCCAGCAGACCTTGTTTGCAGGACAGCGTCTGGCGATCCGCCCGGTGATCGGCACGACTGAAACCCTACAGGCAGCAAACCAGGCTTCAGTTCGTGCGTTTCACCAGCGCTGGTACCGCCCGGAAAACGCGGTGATCATTGTGGTTGGCGATGTTGAGACGACTGAAATCGAGACAATGGTGCGCCGGCACTTTGCCGACTGGCCCACCGTCGGCAAGTCGGCGATGGCACCGTCATTTGGCGATCCGGTTGCTCCGAATGGAAGCAGTCCGGATAATCCAGTGGGTCCGACCCGCGTGGTGGTGGAACCGGACCTGCCGCGCGGCGTAACCTTTGCGGTTATGCGGCCGTGGCGACCGGTGCAGGATACGATTGCCTACAATCAGGGGATCATGCTGGATTCGCTGGCCCAGGCGATCATCAACCGGCGGCTGGAGGCGCGCGCGCGCGCGGGCGGCAGCTTCCTGTTTGCCCAGATTAACCAAGAAAAAGTGAGCCGCTCCGCGGATGCGACGTTTGTTTCGGTGACCCCGTTGGATGAGAACTGGGCCAAGTCTCTATCCGAAGTCCGCGGCGTGATTGCCGATGCCCTGGCGACGCCACCCAGCGAAGACGAAATTGAACGCGAAGTGGCTGAATTCAACGTGGCGTTCGAAAGCGCGGTTGAGCAGCGCCGCTTGCTCGCTGGGGCCAAGCTGGCGGATGACATGGTCACCGCTCTGGACATTCGAGAGACAATTGCCTCGCCCGAAACCGTGCTGGAAATCTTCAACACCTCGCGCAGCCTTTTTACGCCCGAGGCCGTGCTGGATCATACCCGCCTTCTGTTCAAGGGGGCCGTTACCCGCGCCGTTTACGTGACACCCAGGGCCGGTGAGGCCGAGGCTGCTTCATTGGCTGCGGCCTTGGCCAAACCGGCTGTGGCTGATCCGAAGGCACGCCCTGACAGCAAGCCCGTGTCCTTCGCCGAAATGCCTGCGCTGGGTGCCCCGGGCAAGCTTGTTGGTCAGACCCAAACCGGGATCCTCGGCATCGAGCAACTGGAATTCGCGAATGGGGTGAAGGTCTTGCTTTGGCCCACCACAGATGAGCCGGGCCGGGTCTCGGTCAAGGTTCGGTTCGGTGCCGGCTTCCGCGCTTTCACAGGCGGGGATGCGGCCTATATCGCGCTGGGCGACATGGCGCTGGTCGGTTCCGGGCAGGGCCAGCTTGGCCAGGAAGAGCTCGACCGGATCAGCACTGGCCGCAAGATGGGCTATGATTTCGCGATCCAGGATGCCTCGTTCCAGTTCTCGGCCGATACCCGGTCAAGCGACATGGCCGATCAGCTCTATCTATTCGCGCAAAAGTTCGCCCAGCCGCGCTGGGATAGTGGGCCGGTGCTGCGCGCCAAGGCCGCGGCGCGACTGCGTTACGAGAGCTTCTCTGCCTCACCCCAGGGCGTGCTCGAACGCGATCTCGAATTCCTCCAGCGCGGGCGCGATGCGCGGTTTCGCACGCCAACCCCGCAAGAGGTTGAAGCCGCCACCCCCGATGGGTTCCGCCAGGTCTGGCAACCGATCCTTGAACAGGGCCCGATCGAGGTCCAGCTGTTCGGCGATTTCACCCGCGAACAGGCCGTCGCCGCGCTTGAACGCAGCTTCGGCGCGCTTGCCCCGCGCCAGCCTTTTACCGCGCCGCTGGCTTCGGCGCGGGTGGCAACCTTGCCGCCCTCGATCCAGCCGGTGGTGCTCAATCACCGCGGCGATCCAAGCCAGGCCGGGGCGGTGATCAGCTGGCCCACCGGGGGCGGAATGGCTGGCATTGCCGAGAGCCGTCAGCTCGAAATTCTGTCTAACCTGTTCCAGAACCGCCTGCTTGATGCGATGCGCGAAAAGCTGGGTGAGGCTTATGCGCCGCAGGTTTTCAATGCTTGGCCGCAAGACCTGGAAAATGGTGGCTCGCTGACCGCAATGGCCCAGATTTCAACCAAGGCCGTGCCGATGTTCTTTGCCACGGCAGAAGAGATCGCTGCGGACCTCGTAGCCCGTCCACCCAGCGCCGACGAGCTGGAGCGCGTGGTTGAACCGCTGCGCCAGCAGATTTCTCGCGCCAGCACCAGCAGCGCCTTTTTCATGTTCCAACTGGAAGGGGCGTCAAGCGAGCCGAGCAAATTCGCGGGCCTGCGCACCCTGCTGCCGGACTATACCCGGACCACGCCGGAGCAGATGCAGGCGCTTGCCCGCAAGTACCTTCAGCCGGGGCGGTCATGGCGTTTGCAAATCATGCCGCAGGGGCCGGCAATTGCCGGTGCCCCGGTCATGGGGGCGAAGCCGGTGGCTGTCGCTCCTGCCGAAGGTCGCTAGACGACATTTTATTTCTCGATCTGGCTGATCGGCTTTTCGTCTTTTGCAATTGCGGTCGGGCGGCGCTATGGCGCGCGCTCGAAAAGGAGCAGTAAAGTGGCAAGTAATTGGACCCCCGAAAGCTGGCAGGCATGTGAAGCCCGGCACTTGCCGGTCTATCCAGACAGCGCAGCGCTGGGCAAGGTAACCGGTACGTTGACCACTTTCCCGCCACTCGTTTTTGCCGGGGAAGCGCGCGCCCTCAAGGCTGATCTGGCCCAGGTTGCCGCGGGCAAGGGCTTCCTGCTGCAAGGCGGCGATTGCGCCGAAAGCTTTGCCGAATTCCACCCGAACAACATCCGCGATACCTTCCGCGTGTTGCTGCAGATGGCGGTCGTGTTGACCTTTGCCAGCAAACAGCCGGTGGTGAAGGTTGGGCGGCTGGCCGGACAGTTCGCCAAGCCGCGCAGCTCGCCAGTCGAAGTAATCGATGGCGTTGAGCTGCCGAGCTATCTGGGTGACAACATCAACGGGATCGAGTTCACGCCCGAGGCCCGCATTCCTGATCCGCAGCGCCTGCTGCAGGCCTATTCGCAGTCGGCGGCCACGCTAAACCTGGTGCGTGCTTTTTCGACTGGCGGCTATGCCAACCTGCGCCAGGTCCACCAGTGGACGCTTGATTTCATGGGCCGCTCGCCCTGGGCGGACAAGTTCGCCGAAATCAGCACCCGGATTGGCGAGGCGCTGGACTTCATGGAAGCCTGCGGCATCGACCCGCGCACTGTGCCGCAGCTGCAGGGGACTAGCTTCTACACCAGTCACGAGGCGCTGCACCTGCCCTATGAGCAGGCCATGACCCGACAGGATTCGCTGACTGGCGACTGGTACGATACCTCGGCCCATATGCTGTGGATCGGTGATCGGACGCGTTTCGAAGGTTCGGCCCATGTCGAATACCTGCGCGGTGTTGGCAACCCGATCGGCTTTAAGTGCGGGCCCAGCCTGCAGCCGGATGAACTGCTGCGCCAGCTGGACTTGCTCAACCCGGGCCGCGAAGCTGGCCGGATCACTCTGATCAGCCGCTTTGGCGATGACAAGGTGGAGGCCGGCCTGGCCCCGCTGGTCCGCGCCGTGAAGCGCGAAGGCCATCCGGTGGTTTGGTCCTGCGATCCGATGCATGGCAACGTCATCAAGGCGGACAGCGGTTACAAGACCCGCCCGTTCGATCGGATCCTGCGCGAAGTGCGCGGCTTCTTTGCCGTCCACCGCGCCGAGGGCACCCACGCGGGCGGCATCCACATCGAGATGACCGGCCAGGATGTGACCGAGTGCGTGGGCGGGGCCGTGGCGATCAGTTCCGAAACGCTGGCCGACCGTTATCACACGCACTGCGATCCGCGGCTCAATGCGGCGCAGTCGCTGGAACTGGCCTTCCTGCTGGCCGACATGCTCAACGCTGAAGCGGTCGACCGCGGCCAGCGCGCGGCGTGATCACGCGTGAGCTGCTGGGCAGCGCCCAGGTCCCCGGCGGCGAGGAGCTGAAGCTCTTCGCCCACGGTCGCGATTTCATGATCGTGATGGGCCATAACGAGCTGATGAGCACGCGGATGCGCGGCTCGGAAGAGGCGTTGGCAACGATGACGCTCGACCGGCTGCAGGGCAAGGCTGCGCCAAACCTGTTGATCGGCGGCTATGGCATGGGCTTCACCCTGCGCGCCGCCTTGGCCCGGCTGGGGCCGCAGGGGCGTGTCACCGTGGCCGAACTGGTGCCCGAAATCATCCAGTGGGCGCGTGGGCCGATGGCCGAAGTGGCTGCCGGCTGCCTCGATGATCCGCGCGTGACGCTGCGGATGGATGATGTTGGCGATGCAATCCTGCTCGCGCCCGATCCATTCGATGCAATCCTGCTTGATGTCGACAACGGGCCTGACGGCCTGGTCCGCCCCGAAAACAACCGGCTTTACGGCAAGGCCGGCTTGCACAACGCCCGCAAGGCGCTTGCCCCCGGTGGCGTGCTGGCGATCTGGTCAGCCGAACGCGACGACAAGTTCGTCCGCCGGATGGAAAGCGTCGGCTTCACGGTCGACGAGGTCGAAGTCCGTGCCCGCTATGATGCCAATGGCAAGGGCAAGGGCCCCCGACATGTGATCTGGTTTGCGACCGAAAATACCTAGGGAATTCATCGGATTGTGCGGATTTGCATGATCTGAAACACTCGCGCCATCATGCTGCAAGGCGGCAGGCAATGGTGGAGGGTGACATGCAATTGGCCTGGGGAAACAAGGTTAGCCAGACGTTCTGCGATCGGGTCCTTTGGATCCAGCAGGACCTTGGGCTTGATGCCAGCGGATTGATGGCCTGCATGGCCTGGGAATCAGCCCGAACCTTTAGCGCCAAGGTTATGAACACCACGTCGCACGCGATTGGCTTGATCCAGTTCATGCCGTCGACCGCATCGGCCATGGGTACCAGCACCGAAGCCCTTAGTAAGATGACGGCAGAGGACCAGCTGCATTATGTCTGGCAGTACTTTGCCCCCAACAAGGGGCGGCTGAAGAACCTGGGCGATATCTACATGGCGATCCTGTGGCCGGGCGGGATTGGCAAGCCGGATTCAACGGTGCTGTTCGGGCGCAATGGTCCCTTTCCGGTGCAATATGCACAGAACCAGGGGCTGGACGTGAACCATGATGGCAACATCACCCGCGCCGATGCAATCGTGCGGGTGCAGCAGCATCTGCAGATGGGGATGCAGGCGGGTTTCTATCGCGACATGGGGTCAGCAGGCGCGACCTAGGGCAGCAGCAGCGTCGATCCCACGGTCTTGCGTGCTTCCAGGTCGATGTGAGCCTGGGCCGCGTCGGTCAGGGCATAGGTCTGGCCGATCGAGACCTTGAGCACGCCCTTGGCCACCATATCCCAGACCCGGGCTGACCCGGCGCGAGCCTCTTCCGGATCGCGGTAATAGTCATAGACGCCGGGTCGGGTGACGAACAGCGAGCCGCGCGTGGCCAGGTCGCGCAGGGCCACCCCGGTCACCGGACCGCTGGCATTGCCAAAGCTCGCGATCGTGCCGCGCGGGGCCATGCAATCCAGCGAGGTGCGCCAGCTGGCCATGCCGACCCCGTCATAGGAAACGCGCACGCCCTTGCCGCCCGTGATCTCGCGAACCTTGGCGACAAGATCGGGGTCACCCGACAGGAATACGGCCTCGGCCCCGCAGGCCTGAGCCAGGGCGACCTTGTCTGGCGAACCGACTGTCCCGATCACCCGCACCCCGCGCGCCTGCAGCCATTGCAACAACAACTGGCCAACGCCGCCTGCCGCTGCCGGGACCAGCACCCATTCGCCTGCCGCAGCCGGGGCGCAGCGCTCCACGAGCATTTCCGCCGTCGCCCCCTTGAGGAAGGCGGCTGCTGCAGTTTGGGAATCGACCCCGTCGGGCAAGGCGTAAACGTCGCGAGCCGAGACGATCCGTGCCGTCGCATAGGCCCCCGGTGCGCCGCCGAAAGTGGCGGCCCGCATGCCCGGAGCAAGGTGGCCAACCCCTTCGCCCACGGCTTCGACTACGCCGGCTGCCTCAAACCCCAGGCCAGTGGGCAGCTTCGCGGGGTAAAGCCCGGTACGGAGATAGGTGTCGATAAAGTTCAGCCCGATCGCCTCGTGCCGCAACAGCACCTGGCCTGGTCCTGGGGCGGGCAGATCAACCGTCTGCCATTGGATGACTTCGGGGCCGCCATTGGCGGCGATGAAGGCCTGGACTGCTTGCATGGGTGGGCTCTCCTGTGGCGAACAGACTAGCCGCTTGGTGCGCCTTCTCAAGCCTGCTGTACTCGGTTGCTGCTAGCCTCCCTTGGCCAGACTTGCCAGCATGCGCGTGCGCAGCTTCATCGTTTCCTCAGGGTCGAAGCGGGACAGATCGGCAAGACCGACGATCTCGTCCGCCCCGAAGCAGTTTGCCAGGTCTATGTCCTCGCTGCGCAGGCTCTTGCCTGTAGTCAGCGAGAAGAACGGGCGGACCGTGGGCTTGCTGATGTCGGTCGGGTTCTGGTCAATCACCAGCGCCAAGCGCGCGCTTTTGAGTTCGACGAAAGTTCCGATCGGGAAGGTGCCCATGCACTGCACGAATGCCGCAAAGACCTCGGGATCGAAGCGGCCGCGCTGGGCCGACATGGTTTGGAGAACCGTTCCGGGATCAACCACGCCGGATCCGGGCATAAAGCTGGCCAGCTCATCATAGGCGTCGCAGATCGCGGCCATCCGGCTCAGCAGCGGGATATCGCTGCCGTTCAGCCGCGCGGGATAACCTTGGCCATCGCTGCGTTCGTGGTGGTGGCGGGCAACCATGCTGATTGCAGCGGGAAGACCACTGGCTTCCAGAAAGTTTACCCCAAGTTCGGCGTGCTGCATCAGCAACTCAGCGGGCAGCCGGCGGTGGTCGTTGCCAAAATCAGCCAGATCAACGGGTAGCAGATTGACCCCGACATCGAACATCAGCCCGGCCAGTCCGGCTTCACGGATTTCGTTTGGCGAGAGCTTCAGTGCGCGCGCAAGCGAGATCATCAAGGCCGAACAGGCCAGTGCATGGCGATAAAGAAATTCGTTGTCCTGCTTGCACCGCATCAAGCCGTTAAAGGCATGCGGATTGCGCTGGACCGATGCAAAGATGTCTTCGATCACCGGCTCTACCGCTTGCGCCGGGATTGTCTTGCCCAGTCGCATTTGGAGAAACACCTTGGTGACCACCTTGCGTCCGCGGTCGGCAGTGCGTGCGGCATGGCCAAATTCGCGGGCCATGGTTTGCGGCGCGGTTGAACGATAATCAAATTGCGCGGGGGTATTCGCTGCAGCAACCCGGCGCCGCTGCAAGAGTGGCTTGGGTGCGGAAACTGGCGCGGATCGCACGGCTGGCGCATCGCCACGCCGGAGCAATACGTCGCAGCCTTTCGAAATGTCGATCACGACTGCATCGATATCGGCATCGCGAAGGTCATCGAGAGTGCCCGGATCGTCGAGAATGAATTTCGACTTCCAGAATGGGTGCTTGAACCAGCTGCCTTCCAGCTTGTGCACAAACATGCCCATTTCGACCTGTGAGGGGCTGATTCGCTTTAGCATTCCCGTCTGGTCCCCAAGTGGCTGAATCCAGACGCAGTTATTGCTGCGGACTTTGCTCCGGGCTTAGGAGTGTCCTAGGTATTTGTCCGGAACAATGCCTTGGCCGTGCGCAAGGGAAGCCTTGGCGCAAGCCATACCCACGCCGGTGAAAGATCAGCCGAGCGCTGTATCGAAATGAGCGAAGAGGATGCTGGCTGGGGCGGAAGGATTCGAACCTTCGCATGCCGGTACCAAAAACCGGTGCCTTACCGCTTGGCTACGCCCCAGCAACCGCGCGGCCTTTAGCATGCCGCGCGGCATAGGGAAGGGGGCTATTGCTCTTCTGGCAAATTATCGAAATCTGCAGCAGAGTGACGCTCGATCACGCCGGTCGGCAGGTTGACGCGCAGTCCGCGCTTTACCGCGGGACGAGCCAGGATTTCTTCCACCCAGCGGCCCAGATGCGTATATTCGTGCATCGACAGGAATGTTGCCGCATCGCCATAGGCCTTGCCCCGATAAAGCAGCCCAAGCCAGGCAAAGGCTGCCATGTCGGCGATCGAGTATTCATCGCCGGCCAGGAAGCGCGCCTCGGCCAGGCGCTTGTCGACCACGTCGCACAGCCGCTTGGTTTCCATCGCATAACGATCGATCGCATATTCGATCTTGAACGGGGCATAGGCATAGAAATGCCCAAAACCGCCGCCGATGAACGGCGCGCTGCCCATTTGCCACATCAGCCACGATAGGCATTCTGCCCGGCCCTTAGCGTCGGCCGGGATGAAGGCGCTGAACTTTTCGGCCAGGTGCAGCAGGATCGCACCGCTTTCAAACAGACGGATCGGTTCCGGCCCCGAACGGTCCATCAGGGCGGGGATCTTGGAGTTGGGATTGATCGCCACGAAACCCGATCCGAACTGGTCTCCTTCGCGGATGTTGATCAGCCAGGCGTCATATTCCGCTCCGGCATGCCCGGCCTCCAGCAATTCCTCCAGCAGGATCGTCACCTTCTGGCCGTTGGGGGTGCCCAGCGAATAGAGTTGGAACGGATGCTGCCCGACCGGCAGTTCCTTGTCATGTGTTGCGCCGGAAACCGGCCGGTTGATGCTGGCGAATTGCCCACCGTTTTCCTTGTTCCAGGCCCAGACCTTGGGCGGCGTGTACTCGGCATCGGCCATCGCGGGGCACCTCTCATTGCAATTTGAAACGCGATGGTGGCGGCGCGGCGGGTCGAGTGCAAGAGGGTGCAGCGTCCCGGGCAGAGTTTACGAACTGTTAGGCAAGGTCACCTAAACCTTGCCGCGATGGCATCGCTTGCGTTCAACTTCTTCCGCGCCTTGCGCTCCGCGCCGGTCCAGCCGCCGGAACAGCCGGAAATGGTCGCTGCCGACGCCGCAACCCAGCGCGACATGTCGGGCGAAATTCCGCGCAAGTGGCAACTGCTGGATGCGCTGACCGCCGAGCTGGGCCAACTGGCCGGGGTGCCGACTATCGTCAGGCGGGCCGAGCCGCAGTTCTTTTCCAATACCGCAGAACTTGCCGGCGGCGAACTGCGCGATGCGATCGCGGCGGAACTATCGGACATGGTCGACCAGCTTGACTCTGCGGTTGAAGCGTTCAGCCGTTCCAGCCGGCTCAGTCGGGGCGATCTCAACCTGATCCACAACCTGCTTGATCAGATAACGGCAACGCGGATGCGCATGCTGGCCGCGGTTCCCGCCGCCGCCGCTGTCTAAGGCGCAAATACGCCGTTTACATTGCAGTGCAGCACGGCTAGGGGCTCGCGTCATGCTGATGGCCATTACCAAGCCGATTACCATTAAACCGACTCGCTGCGGCGGGGCGGTTCGTGGTGCGCGCTGGACCAAGGCGTAATCCAAACGAACCAAGCCCCGCGCAAGCTGCGGGGCCTTCATCAGCAAGCGCCAGGTTACCGCAGCTCCCGCAAAGACTGGAGATGTGACACATGGTGCAGAGATTTTCCGATAGCCAGCAACTGAACGTCGGCGTGGTCGGTGCAACCGGGCTGGTCGGCTCGATGATGCGCGAACTGCTGGCAGAGCGGAACTTTCCGGTTGGTACGCTGCGGTTGTTCGCCTCTGCCCGCTCTGCCGGTAAGCAGGTGGATTTCAACGGCCAGCCGGTGACCGTCGAAGATGCCGAGACGGCGGACTTTGCCGGGCTTGACGTGGTGTTCTTCTCGGCCGGGGGTTCCACCTCCAAGGCCCTGGCACCCAAGGCTGCCGCGGCCGGAGCGATCGTGATCGACAACAGCTCGGCCTGGCGCAGCGATCCGGACGTGCCACTGGTCGTTGCCGAAGTGAACCCCGATGCCCTGGCCAACATCCCCAAGGGGATCGTTGCTAACCCCAATTGCACCACCATGGCAGTCATGCCCGCGCTAAAGCCGCTGCACGATGAGGCGGGGCTGAAGCGGCTGGTCGCCTCAACCTACCAGGCGGTGTCGGGTGCTGGCCTGGCCGGGATCGAAATCCTGGCCAAGCAGCTCGCCCATGTCGGGGACCGCGCGGCCGAACTGGCCCGCAATGGCCACGCCGATTTCCTGCCCGCCGCTGAAAAGTGGGCCGCGCCGATTGCGCACAATATCGCCCCGCTCAACTATGTGCTGGGTGAGGACGACTACACCGAGGAAGAGCTCAAGCTGCGCGATGAAAGCCGCAAGATCCTGAATATCCCGGGTCTGCCGGTTTCGGGCACCTGCGTGCGCGTGCCGGTTTTCACCGGCCACGGCATCTCGGTGAATGTGGAATTCGAACGCCCGATCTCGGCCGCGCGCGCGCTCGAACTGCTCGAAGCGGCTCCGGGCGTGGTCGTGACGGCGGCACCGGATTCGCTTGCTGCAACCGGGATCGACCCGGTGCTGGTGGGCCGCGTCCGCCCCGATCGCTCGGTCGAACACGGCCTTGCGCTGTTCGTGGTGGGCGACAACCTGCGCAAGGGTGCCGCCCTTAATGCCGTGCAGATTGCCGAAGTGCTCTGTGGACGTCCGGTTCAGTAACTTTTGCGGTTATTTGACGTTGAAAGTCAGCTTGCCGGTCATCTTGTGACCATCACCGCCAGTCGACTGCCACCGCCCCTCATAGGTGCCGGTGCGCAGCGGCTGGCGCAGGTTGAGCGTCAGCGTCTTGTTGCCGTTCGACCAGACCGGGACGAAGTTCTTGATTGGCATGATCCCGTGGTTGGCATGACCGGGCATGGCCGTCATCACCAATTCCACCCCGGACTTGGCCGGGTTCAGCGCGTCGGAGAAATTCAGCACCACGGCCTTGGGGGCATTGGCCGTACTGCCTTCGGCCGGACTGGCGCTGGCGATCTTCACATGGGCCAGGGCCGGTGCCGACAGGGTCAGCGCGGCCGCGGCGAGCAGGGTGGGGAGGCGAAGCGACATGGGGCTACTCCTAATCAAAACCAGAACCGGATGCCCATGACCACGCTGGTCACGCTGGGGTCCTCGCCCGCCAGACGGGCATAACGGGCGCTATCGCCCAATTTCCAGCCCTGTTCGATCCCCACATAAGGAGCGAATTCGGGCACGATTTCATAACGCAGCCGCAGGCCCGCTTCGATCTTGTCGATCCCGGCACCCTGCTTGCGCGCCGGGTTGTCCTGCGCGGTCAGGCTGATTTCCACCCGCGGCTGGAGGATAAGCTTCTGGGTGATCCGCTGGTCCACCTCGGCCTCGACACGGGCAGTCAGGTCCCCGCGCTGCGACAGGAACAGTGCGGCATCGACTTCGAACAGATAGGGTGCCAGGCCCTGAATTCCGACCACGGCATGGGTATCGGTCTGGCCTGCCAGGTCCTGCCGCACGCCGACTTGCAGATCCCAGAACGGTGCGACCGCCTTGGACCAGAGTGCCTGCACTTCGGCATCCTCGACGCCGTCACCCAGTGCCGCCTCGCCCTCGCTCTTCAGCCAGAGCTTGCTGGTCGGATTGCCGTAATAGCCCTGAACATCCCATAGCAGGCCATCATGGCCCTGGCGCGCCTGAAATTCGAGCCGGTCGGCCTGGAGCCAGGTGGTAACCGTGCTACCATGCTCGCGCTTCAGGGCGCTGCGCGATGGGGCCATCGCTTCGGCTCCCCAGATCGCATCAGCGGCGCGTGGCGGGCCTGATCCGGCCTCTTCGGGCGGCGGCAATTCCATCGTCGGGCCGGGTGAGGGATCGACCGGCTCGGGCTGGGCCTCGCCCGACGGCTGCTGCATCTGGTGCCCGACGTGCGCATCATGGCCGCCATGGCTCTGTGCCCAGGCCGGGGCGGCCAGCAGCGCGCTCAGGATAACCAGGCGCCTCACTTCGTGCCCTCCGGTCCCATCACGGTCACGATCTGCATCATCCCGCCGTGCATGTGGTACAGCAGGTGGCAGTGGAACGCCCAGTCGCCCGGCTCGTTGGCGGTGAGGTCAAAGCTCGCGCTCGCGCCCGGCTGGACGGTAACGATGTTCTTACGCGGCTGGTGAGCCGGGCTCTGGCCGTTGACCAGTTCGAAGAACATCCCGTGCAGGTGGATCGGGTGGGCCATCATCGTGTTGTTGACCAGCTTCACCCGCACCCGCTCGTTCCAGGCAAAGCGGATCGGCACATCGCTGACGGCGTTGAACATCTGCCCATCGAACGACCACATGTAGCGTTCCATGTTGCCGGTCAGATGCAGTTCGAGCAGCCGGCCTGGCTCGCGGGTGTCCTTGTTGGGCACCAGGGCGGCCAGATCGCGATAGGTCAGCACGCGGTGGTCGACATCGCGCAGGCCAATTCCCGGATCGCCCATCTTGTCTGCAGGGGCCATCGAGACCATGTCGATCCCCGGACCGACCCTCACGTCAGGCGGCAGCAGGCTGATGTCGCGCATCGGCATGCCATCCATGCTTGTGCGGGCCTTGCCCCCGCCATCATCGTGGCCGTCATCGCCGTGGTTCATGCCCATGTCAGCCATGGTCAGCAGCGGTGCCTTGCGCAGCGGCGGCACCGGCGCGCGCTGGCCTGGTGTGGTGGTCAGCGTGGCCAATGCCATCCCCGAACGGTCCATCGCTTCGCAGACGATCGAGAAGGCAGTGCCATCCGGCTCAACCAGCAGGTCATAGGTTTCGGCCACCGCGACCTGCAATTCCTCCACCGTCACCGGCTTTACCGCCTGGCCATCGGCGGCCACGACGGTCAGTTTCAGGCCCGGGATGCGGACGTTGAAGAAGGTCATGGCCGATCCGTTGATCAGCCGCAGCCGCACGCGCTCACCGCGGCGGAAGAGGAATTCCGGCGCTTGCAGCGCGGGAAGGCCATTGGCGAGGTAGGTATAGGTCGGCGCGCTGACATCGGCGATATCGGTTGGCGGCATCCGCATCTGCGCCCACATCCGCCGCTCGGCCCCGCTCAAGCGGTAACCATCGGTCCAGGTGGTCTTCTGGCGGTTGAAATAGCCTTCGCCCGTGCGCAGCCGGTCAAAGATCTGGTGCGGGTCCATCGCCGTGAACTCGCTCAGCAGCAGCACGAATTCGCGGTCGGACTGGATCGGATCGGGCTCGGCCGGGTCGATGATCAGCGGGGCATAGTGGCCCGACTGCTCCTGCAAGCCCGAGTGGCTGTGATACCAATAGGTGCCCGACTGGCGCAGCGGGAACTTGTACGTGAATGTCTCGCCCGGCTTGATCCCCGGGAAGCTGACGCCCGGAACGCCATCGAACTGGAACGGCACCAGCAGCCCATGCCAGTGGATCGAGGTGTCCTGATGCAGGCGGTTGGTAACGCGCAGGGTTACCTCATCCCCTTCCTTCAGGCGCAGCAGCGGCCCCGGAACCGTGCCGTTGACTGCCACGCCCAGCCCGCGCCGCCCGGCCACCTCGCGCAGGCCATCGGCCACGGTTAGGTCGATCTGCTGGCCCGTCAGCACGCCAAATCCCGCCGGGATCAGTGGTCCCTTCGGCAGACGATGACGCCCTCCATGCGCCATGCCGTGGCCCTGTGCCCAGGCGGGCAGGGGCGCCAGGGCAAGACCGGTACCAGTGGCGGCAAGAAACCTGCGGCGGGAAAACTGCATGGCCGACAGATGGGGGCGATCCCCGCCCATGGCAATACGGTCCGATGGTCGGGGGTTAGAGCTTGACCACCCAGCCGTGCGGATCCGGCGCTTCGCCGCGCTGGATCGATACCAGGCGGCTGCGCAGCTTCTGGGTGATCTGGCCAGGGCCGCCGCTGCCGATCATGAATTCGCCATCGCGGCCGGCAACCTTGCCAACCGGAGTAACGACCGCCGCCGTGCCGCAGGCAAAGGTTTCAAGCAGTGCGCCCGATGCGGCGTCGGCCCGCCACTGGTCCAGGCTGTAGGGTTCTTCCGAAACCTTCAGGCCTTCTTCCGCAGCAAGCTGCAACAGGCTGTTGCGGGTGACGCCGGGCAGGATCGTGCCGGTCAGCGGCGGGGTGACGATTCGGCCATCGGCCATCACGAAGAACAGGTTCATGCCGCCCAGTTCCTCAACCCACCTGTGTTCGGCGGCATCCAGGAACAGCACCTGATCGTGGCCCTTGGCAAAGGCCTCGGCGGTCGGGACCAGGCTGGCGGCATAATTGCCGCCGCACTTCGCTGCGCCGGTCCCGCCGGGGGCCGCGCGGGTATAGTCCGACACCCAGATCGAAACCGCGGGAGCGCCCGACTTGAAGTAATTGCCGGCCGGGCTGGCGATAACGATGAACTTGTATTCCTTGGCCGGGCGCACGCCCAGGAAGGCCTCGGTCGCGATCATGAAGGGGCGCAGGTACAGCGAGCCGCCTTCAACCGTAGGAAACCAGTCCGCATCCACCGCAACCAGCTGGCGGATCGCCTCGATGAACAGGTCCTCCGGCAGTTCGGGCATGGCGAGCCGCTGGGCCGAAGCGTTAAAGCGCCGGGCGTTAGCTTCGGGCCGGAACAGGGCCATCGTGCCATCGGCCAGGCGATAGGCTTTGAGCCCTTCGAAAATCTCCTGCGCATAGTGCAGCACGGCCGCCGCCGGATCTAGCGCGATCGGCTGGCGTGGGCCCAGCGTGGCCGAATGCCAACCCTGGCCCTCGGTCCACTCGATCGTCACCATGTGATCGGAAAAGATCTTGCCGAACCCCGGATCGGCCACCAGCCCGCTCCGCACCGCTTCCGCCGTCGGGGCAGGGTGGGGCACATGGGCGAAGGGCAGGGCGGCAGACATCGAACGCGGGTCCTTTCAGGCTTTGTAGCTTGGCCTCTGGGTGAAAATTACCCGCGAGACAAGAAAAAGGTAATTATCGTGCAGGGCAAAATGAGAAGGGCGGCCCCGGCAACCCGAGAACCGCCCTTCGCATGGTCAGCGGCCGGAAGCGCCGCTCACGAAACCTCTATCGCCGGGATTAGCGTCAGCGATAGTGCTCCGTTGTGCGGGTTACCGACCTCCCTGCTGAACCATGAGACATCGGTCACCTCCTTTCGCGCTGTTGAGCCAAAGACTCCCTTTCCGGGGAGCCGGGGCCATCGGCGAAGCCCGATGGGCCTTGGTATGGAATGTGAATCATTCCGGGGCGGACAACAAGTCCTGCTTTTGGATTTTTTGGCTTGTGTTTCAGAAATTTCGCTGATCATCCACAGCCCTGTTGCCGCGGACGAAGCCGGATTACCGACAGTCTTCAACCACCCGTGCGACTTCCGGCCAACTCGGCAGATAGCTGGGGACCTGTCCGGCGATCTCGATTACGAACCGCCCGCGCGATGTGGCCATGGCATCCAGCACCGGCGCCCGGGCCGGCAGGGTTACTGCCGCGCCATTGGCTGTGGGTTCGGCCATCAGCGGGAAAGTGCCCGCTGAAGTCGTGACGCCCATCGGGGTTGCACCGGTGATCGAACCGGCATGGATTAGCTGCACACTGCCGGGAGCGGCGCAGGTTAGTGTGACCTGCGGCGCCAGGCCGGCCTGCGCAAAGGTGGCCGTCGATTGACCGACAATCGTGGCCCAGCGCCAGGCGCCCGGGTTAAGCGGCATATCGCGCCAATCGGAGAGCGGGCGTGGGCCGGGGAGCGGAGCCGGCGCTGCTGTCTCAGCCGGCGGCGGCGGGGCCGGAGCGGGCGGGGGCACCTTGGGCGCGCAGGCGCTCAACAGCGTCAGCATAAAGCAGCTGGATAGCAGGACATTTGCCTTCATGGCCGCACTATGGAATGAGGCCGGCCAAGCGACAAGCCCTGCCAGTCATGAACCAGCCCCGATCCGCCAAATCGCCCAAGACGCGCGTTGACCAGTTGCTGGTCGATCGCGGTCTTGCCGAAAGCCGTAGCCGTGCCCAGGCATTGGTTCTGGCTGGATTGGTGTTCAGTGGTGAAACCAAGCTGGCCAAGCCCGGGCACAGTTTGCCCACCGATGCTCCGCTCGACGTGCGCGGGCGCGATCATCCCTGGGTCTCGCGCGGTGGGATCAAGCTGGCTCACGCGATCGAGCAGTTCGGGCTTGATCCTGCCAAGGTTACGGCGATGGACATCGGCAGTTCGACGGGCGGCTTTACCGATGTCCTCCTGCAAAAGGGCGCAGATCACGTGTTTGCGGTCGATTCCGGCACCAACCAGCTCGCCTGGAAACTGCGTCAGGATCCGCGCGTAACCGTGCTCGAACAGACCAGTGCCCGCATCTTGACCCCGGCAGAGATCGATCGCCCCTGCACCTGGGTTGTTTGTGACGCCAGTTTCATTTCGCTTGCCAAGGTATTGGAAGTGCCATTGAAACTGGCTGCGGCCGATTGTCAGCTGGTCGCCCTGATCAAACCGCAGTTCGAAGTTGGCCGGGGCGAAGTCGGCAAGGGCGGGGTGGTCCGCGATCCCGCCTTGCACGCCCGCGTCTGCGATGAAGTGCGGGTCTGGATCGAAGGCCTGGGCTGGCAAGTGCAGGGGATAGTCGAAAGCCCGATCACCGGCCCCGAAGGCAATGTCGAGTTCCTGATCGCGGCCCGGCGCCACGATCACGGTTGAGGGCGATTGCCTAGTCAGCCAGACCCGGCCATATCCGCACTGTTCTCCGCCTCTTGGGCGAATCGGAGGAAATACATGTCGGCTCTTGCCTCGCCTGCGCAATTGCGCGCCAGTTTCATCCGCTGGGCGCTGTTCCTGGTCCCGGGAATCGTGCTGCTTGGCGCAATCAGCGGTACCGCGGGTGGCGGAGCCGGTACCCCATGGTTCGCCGCTCTCGAAAAGCCGTCGCTGTTCCCGCCGCCGATCACCTTCGGGATCGTCTGGACGATCCTTTATGTGCTGATGGGCTTTGCGCTCGTGCTTGTTGTTACCGCCCGGGGCGCTGCCGGGCGGCGTTTGGCGATCAGCGCGTTTGTGATCCAGCTGACGCTCAATCTCGCGTGGACCCCGCTGTTCTTCGGAGCGCACCAGATCACCGGGGCGCTGCTGCTGCTGCTGGCAATCGATGTGGCCGTGCTGGCAACATTGGTGCTGTTTTGGCGGGTGCGTCCGCTGGCGGGCATGCTGCTGCTGCCTTACCTGGCTTGGGTTCTGTTCGCAGCGGTGCTGAACTGGCAGTTCCTGCAAGCCAATCCTGATGCAGAGGGACAGGATGTTTCGGGCGCTGTCTCCACCGTTACGTTCGAATAGGGCTTGAACGCGCCCGCACACGGGACCATTTAGCCGCCATGCAGAGCCAGAACCCTCTCTTCGCCGATCTTGCCAAGCTGCTGAACAGTGCCGCAGGAACCTTTGCCGGTGCCGGTCGCGAAGCCCGCGAAAGCGCGCGTGAGCGTTTCCGCGAGGCGATGGGCGGGCTCGACTTCGTCAGCCGCGAGGAATTTGACGCAGTCAAGGATATGGCAGCGAAGGCTCGCGAAGAAAACGAAGCACTGGCCGAACGCATCGCCGCGCTAGAAGCTGCGCTTAAGGCGAAGCCCAAGAAGTAGGCCTCCCCAAGCACGCCGCTGCGGTCTAAGGCCTGGCCATGGACCTACGCATTCCCGCCATAGTCTGTGCTGCCCGTACCCACGGCGAGACCGGTGTGATCCTGCGCATCTTGAGCGAGGATCACGGCCTGATCGCCAGCTATGTCGCAGGTGGACGGGGGCGCACGCTGCGTCCGGTCCTGTTGCCGGGTAACCTGATCGAAGCAGAACTGCGCGCCAGGCCTGGTAGCCAGCTGCCTTCGGCGCGGGTCGAACTGGTTGCCAGCCGCGGCCCGTGGCTGACCGAACCGCTGCCCGCGGCGGCGATTACCTGGGCCACCACGCTGGCGGCCGCAGCCTTGCCTGAGCGTCAGCCCTTCGCCGCGCTCTATCCGGCGCTGGTCGCGCTGCTTGATGCGATCTGCCACGCGCCGTCGGCACGCGGCTGGCTGCCGGGAATGACTGCGTTTGAGGCGCTGCTGCTGCGTGAACTGGGTTATGGGGATGTTGAACGCTCGGCCGATCCTGACTGGAACGCCCAACTGGCGGTCTTTGATCGGCTCGGCCCTCTCGTGGCGCGCTATCCGCTTGCCGATCGGAGAAGCGATGTTATGGCGGCGCGCGCCATGCTGCGGGAGCGGCTTGGCCGGATTGACTAGGTTGGGGACTACATGAAAATCGCGGTTTTTGCAGGCGACGGCATCGGCCCGGAAGTGACGCGCGAAGCCGTGCGCGTTGTCGAGGCGCTTAATCTGCCGGATCTGGTCATGTTTGAAGGCGATGTTGGCGGCGTTGCTTATAAGCGCCACGGCCACCCCCTGCCGGCCGAGACGCTCGCAATCGCTCGGTCCTGCGATGCGATCCTGTTTGGCGCAGTCGGCGATCCGGACTGCGATCAACTGGATCGCCACCTCCGTCCGGAACAGGCAATCCTTGGCCTGCGCAAGGAACTGGGACTCTTCGCCAACCTGCGCCCTGCCAAGGTCTTTGCCGGACTGGAGGATGCCTCTGCGCTGCGCCCCGAAGTGGCCAGCAAGATCGACCTGTTGATCGTCCGCGAACTCAACGGCGATGTCTATTTCGGTGAAAAGGGCATTCGCACCTTGCCCGATGGCCGCCGCCAGGGTTGGGACGTGATGTCCTATGCCGAAGACGAAGTCCGCCGCATTGCCCATGTTGGCTTCCGTGCGGCGATGGGCCGGGGCAAGAGGCTGTGTTCGGTCGACAAGGCCAATGTCCTTGAAACCTCGCAGGTCTGGCGCGATGTCATGATTGAAGTGGCCAGCGAATACCCCGAGGTTGAGCTGAGCCACATGTATGTCGACAATGCGGCGATGCAGTTGGTCCGCAATCCGGGCCAGTTTGACGTCGTGGTCACCGGCAACCTGTTTGGCGATATCCTGTCTGATCAGGCCTCCATGTGCGTGGGCTCGATCGGCCTGCTGGCTTCGGCCAGCCTGTCGGACGGCAAGATGGGGCTGTACGAGCCGATCCATGGTTCTGCCCCGGATATTGCGGGGAAGGGGCTGGCTAACCCGATGGCCACGATCCTGTCCGCCGCCATGCTGCTGCGCCACTCGCTAGGGCTTGAGGCTGAAGCCGCGCGGATCGAGGCGGCCGTGGCAAAGGCCTTGGCTGACGGTATCCGCGGGGGTGACCTTGGCGGCAACCATGGCACCGCCGCGATCGGCGATGCCGTGCTGGAGCGGCTGTGACATGACCATCCGGCTTGGCGTTGTCCTTCCGACTTATAACGAGCGCAAGAACCTGCGCTCAATGGTGGCGCGGCTTGACCAGGCGCTCGCCGGGATCAGCTGGGAAGTCATCATTGTCGATGACAACAGCCCCGATGGCACCTCTGACGAAGCGCGCGCGATTGCGCAGGAAGATCCGCGCGTCCGTGTGATCCAGCGGATCGGCCGGCGCGGCTTGTCTTCGGCGGCAATCGAGGGAATGTGCGCCACTGCCGCCCCGATCGTGGCGGTGATGGATGCCGATCACCAGCACGATCCTGCGTTGCTGCCGCAGATGCTCAGCGCGGTTGAAAGCGGGGACTATGATCTGGCCTATGCCAGCCGCTTTGCCGATGGCTCCAGCACCGCGGAATGGGGGCGGCCGGACCGGGTCAAGGCCTCCAACTTTGCCAATCGCATCGCCAACAAGGTGACCGGTGTTGAACTGACCGACCCGATGAGCGGTTACTTCATGCTGCGCACGGAAACGCTGCGGGCCGATGCCCACCGCCTGTCGGGCGTGGGCTTCAAGATCCTGCTCGATATTCTTGCCACGGTCGATGAGCCGTTGCGCATCAAGGAACTCCCAATGAATTTTGCCGCCCGCGCCGAAGGGGAAAGCAAGCTTGACCGCACGGTCGTCTTCGAATTCCTGATCGGACTTTATGACAAGTGGCTCGGCCGCTTCATCCCGACCCGGTTTGCCCTGTTCGGCACGGTTGGTGCGCTGGGCGTCTTCGTTCAGTTGGGCGCGCTGTGGGTGATGCTGCACCTCGTGTTCGGGGAGCGCTTCGTTTATGGCAACTGGGACGAAAGCACGACCTTCAATGTCGCCAACTCGGTCGCGGCGATTGTCGCGATGACGTTCAACTTCGTGCTCAACAACGAGCTGACCTATGCCGACAAGCGGCTGCGCGGGTTTGGTCCGCTGGTACGCGGCTGGGCGCAGTTCGCGCTGACCTGCTCGCTGGGCCTGTTGACCAATGTCGGCTCGGCCGCGGTGCTCAAGACCATGGGCTTCCACGATGTGATCGCGGTGGTGGTCGGGATCGTGCTGGGTTCGGTCTGGAACTTCGCGCTGTCGAACAAGTTCGTCTGGGGCAAGTACTAGCGCCAGCTGCGCAGCCACATCCACGCTTCGAAACTTGGTCGCCCGCAGCACAGCGGGCCGGCCGAAAGGATCGGGTAGAAGTGGATGAACATGCCCAGGCTGATCGCCAATGCGGCGGCCGCCAGCCAGCGCCAGCGGTCAGCCCGTTGCCACAACCCTTCCAGCGCCAGAGCCAGGCAGACCATCAGGAAGGTCCCCGGCAGCAAGTAGTGGTAATAGAACTGCACCGGCTTTGACGAGAGCGCCCAGAAGGCGATCTGGATCGCGTAGAGCCCGGCAAAGATCCATGCCTCTGTCCGCCCGCGCCAGCCGGCCCACAGGCACCAGCCAAAGGCGGCCAGCCCGGCCAGCATGGTGAAGGGATTGCCGATCAGCAGGATCCCGCGCTGCGCCCCGTCCACCTGCTGGTACAGGAACCAGATTGCCCGCCAGTTGCCGATCCATTGGTACCACCAAGAGCGATAGGGGTGCGGCCGCGTCACGCTGTCCTGCAATTGCAGCATGTAGCTGTGCCAGCCAACCGGGTCCCACGGATTGACCGGGTCCTTGGCCCAGAAAAAGGCCGGCCAAAAGGTCAGCCAATAGACCACCAGCGGCACCAGGCCGAGCCAGATCCCGGCCTCGACCAGGCTGATCCCCGGCACGGCCCCGCCTTCGCGCTGGTACAATCCGCGCCATCCGCAATCGCGCAGTTTCCAGCCCAGGAAAGCCAGCCCCGGCACGGCCAGCAGCGGCGCGACCGACCATTTCGCCCCCAGCGCCAGCCCCATGGCAACACCCGCCGCGGCCAGCCGCCAGCGGCCTTGCTGCGGCAGGCGGACGGCGCTGGCCGCCAGCCACAGGCTGACCATGCCGAACATGGCCATGAACATGTCGAGCATCGCAATCCGGCTCTGGACGAACCAGGCAAAGTCGGTTGCCACCAGGAACATGGCGACGAGCGTGACCAGCCGCCGTCCGGTGACAAACCATACCAGCCGGCCCAGCGCATAGAGCCCGATCGCCCCGGAAATAGCCGAAGGTATCCGCCAGTTCAGCGGTGCATCGCCCAACCAGCGGATCGCGGCGGCGATAATCGACTTGCCCAGCACCGGGTGCTCGGGATTGAACCGCACACCTTCGTTCTGGTGGCGGGCCGCCGTCACGTAATGGATTTCGTCGAAATAGATCTGCGACGGGATGCCCAGCCGCCACCACAGCAGCGCCAGGAACAGGATCGCGATCACCGCGCACCAGTCGGCCGGGTCCTGTTCCTGAGTAAAGCGGGGCGCGGCGAGCATGGCCGGGGATTACCGGCGCCGTGCCAAGGTGGCAATGCTCTTGCGGCGCCTGCGCCGCGGTCCTAGAGCCTGCGCATCATGAAGCGCACCACCGGAACCGACCGTTCGATCACCGCCAAATGGCGACCCGCCACCCGCGCCGTTCGCGGCGGAACCTGGCGCAGTGAGCATGGCGAGACCAGCGAGGCGCTGTTCCTGACCTCTGGCTATACCTACGATTCCGCCGGCGAAGTCGCCGCGCGCTTCGCCGGTGAGGCCGAAGGCATGACCTATTCACGCCTCCAGAACCCGACCGTGGCGATGCTGGAAGAACGCATTGCGCTGATGGAAGGGGCAGAGGCTTGCCGCGCCCAGGCCACCGGCATGGCGGCAATGACCACGGCGCTGCTGTGCCAGCTGTCCGCTGGTGATCACGTGGTTGCCGCGCGCGCCGCCTTTGGTTCGTGCCGCTGGCTGGTCGATAGCCTGCTACCGCGCTTCGGGATTGAAACGACCACGATCGATGCGCGTGACAATGCCAAATGGGAAGCCGCGATCCGGCCCAACACCAAGGTGTTCTTCTTCGAAACGCCCGCCAACCCGACGATGGACATCGTCGATCTGAAGTTCGTCTGCGATCTGGCCCGCAGCCGCGGGATCACCACCGTGGTGGATAATGCTTTCTGCACCGCGGCCCTGCAGCGGCCGATGGAATTCGGCGCCGATGTCGTTGCCTATTCCGCGACCAAGCTGATGGACGGGCAGGGCCGCGTCCTGGCCGGGGCGGTCTGCGGCTCGGCGCAGTTCATCAACGATGTGCTGATGCCTTTCCAGCGCAACACCGGGCCAAACCTCTCGCCGTTCAACGCCTGGGTGGTGCTGAAGGGGCTGGAAACGCTGGACCTGCGCGTCAAGCAGCAGAGCGCCAATGCGCTTAAGGTCGGCCAGTTCCTCGAAGGCCGGGTTCCCAAGATCCTCCACCCCGGTCTTGCCAGCCATCCGCAGCACAACCTGGCGATGCAGCAGATGGACGCCTGCGGTTCGATCTTTGCGTTCGAAGTAAAGGACCGCGCCCAGGCCCATGCGCTGCTCGATGCGCTGCAATTGATCGATATCTCGAACAACATCGGGGATTCGCGCTCGCTGATGACGCACCCTGCCTCAACCACGCATTATTCCGTCAGCGCCGAGGCGCGCGCCGAAATGGGTGTGACCGAAGGCATGCTGCGGATCAACATCGGCCTCGAAGATCCGCAGGACCTGATCGAAGATCTCGACCAGGCGCTCAAGGCGGCCGGGCTCTGACGTTTGGATAGCCTTTCCCTGCTGCTGGTCTTGCTGGCAGCGGTCTGCCACGCCACCTGGAACCTTGCGGCCAAGCGGTCGGCCCACGCCGGTGGGGTCTTCCTGTTCTGGTCGACCTTGCTGTCGTCCATTGCGTTCTTGCCCTGGGCGCTGTGGATCATGGCCGGGGCCGGGTTTCGCTGGAACTGGCTGATGCTCGCTGCGATTTTGGCCAGCGGCTGTCTGCACCTTGGCTATAGTTTCGCGCTTCAGACCGGATACCGCAAGGCAGACCTTTCGGTGGTCTATCCGATTGCGCGGGGCACGGGCCCGCTGTTGTCCTCGCTCGGGGCCTTCCTGCTGCTGGGCGAAGCGCCGGGGCCGCTGCGTCTGTTGGGGTTG
This sequence comes from Novosphingobium sp. APW14, assembly GCF_032337075.1. Classification (NCBI taxonomy): domain Bacteria; kingdom Pseudomonadati; phylum Pseudomonadota; class Alphaproteobacteria; order Sphingomonadales; family Sphingomonadaceae; genus Novosphingobium; species Novosphingobium sp. APW14. The sequence continues at coordinate 82,696 of NZ_JAVYAB010000004.1, read as the reverse complement.
TTGAGCGTTGTCGGCGGCATCCTGCTGATCGCAACCGATGGCCGTTGGTCCACCTTCGCCCGGCCCGGGGCAATGACCGGGCTGCGTTGGGGAATGCTGACGGGCGGGTTGATCGCTACGTACACTCTGGTTGATGGCTCGGTGGTGAAGCTGCTGCTCCTTTCGCCGGTGGTGCTCGATTGGGGTGCCAATGTTGTCCGGACCATGCTGCTGGCCCCACAGGTGCTGCGCGATCGCGCTGGCGCGATGGCGGCAATGCGCGGTCACTGGCGCAGCGCCTGGATAGTCGCCCTGCTGGCGCCGTTTGGCTATATCCTGGTGCTCTGGGCCATGCAGCGCGGCGCGCCGCTTAGCGTGGTTGCCCCGATGCGTGAAATGTCGATGATGCTGGTCGCGCTGCTGGGCGTGGTACTGCTGCGCGAACCAGTCGGTGGGGCGCGTTTGGCGGGATGTGCGCTGATGTTCGGCGGGGTATTGCTGCTTGCAAGCTCCTGATTGGTCGCAATCGATCGCCAAATTGGCCCCACTAACCATTGTCGCCGCGCCACCCAGTCGCTACCTTTGAGTCATGAAGCAGCTGTTCCAGCACGCCGCCACGACCAACGGGATAACCGTGCGTGTCACGGTCAATTTCCTGCCCGAACAGTCACAGGTCGAAGCCGGCAAGTGGTTCTGGGTCTATCATATCCGGATCGAAAACCATTGCGATCAGGCGATCCAGCTGCTGACGCGCCATTGGCAGATCACGGATGGACGCGGCATGGTCAATTTTGTTGAGGGTGAGGGTGTGGTTGGAGAACAGCCCATTCTCCAGCCCGGTGCCAGTCATGACTATGTTTCGGGCTGTCCGCTGGCGACACCGCATGGCTCGATGGAAGGGTTTTATACCTTCCGCTGCGAGGACGGCTCGCTGGTTGAAGCGGCGATTCCCTTCTTCCCGCTGGCGGCGCCTGCCACGGCAGGCTAAAGCGCCTGCGCGATGAAGCGCACGCACCTGCCCCTGAACGCCTTGCGCGTATTCGATGCCGCGGCCCGGCACCTGTCGTTCACCCGCGCCGCGGATGAACTGGCGGTCACCCCGGCCGCCGTCGGCCAGCAGATTCGCGCGCTGGAAGACTTGCTGGGCGTCGTGCTGTTCCGCCGCACGCCCAAGGGGCTGGAGCTGACGGACGAGGCCACGGCCGGGCTCGAATCGCTGCGGACGGGCTTCCTCCATTTCGAGGATGCCGTGCGGGCAATGCAGGCCGGGCAATCGAGCCACGTCTACACCATTTCCGCCCCGCGCGATTTCTTTGCCGCCTGGCTTGCCCCGCGGCTTGCTGAATTCCGCAAGGCCAATCCCGAGGTCCGCTACAGCCTGATCAACGACGAAACGGCCGATTTTACCGAGGCCAACCTCGATCTTGCCGTGCGCTGGGCCGAAGGTCCGGGTGAACTTGAAGGCGTGGCCCTGGGCACGGCCGAACAGATGATCGCGGGCACGGGGGACTGGATTGCCTGGCCGGGCGATCCGCATCCTGAAGGCGAAACGGCCGCCGCACCAAGCCTGCAGGCCGGGGATGCCGGCCAAGCCCTGGCTGCGGCCGCTGCGGGAATGGGCAAGGCCCGTGTACCGGCGCAATTGGCCCAGACCTGGGCCGGGGCCGGGCGCGGAGTAGCGCTGAGCGATCCCGAACCCTGCCGCCGCGCCTACTGGCTGGTCGCCCCGCTGCCGCAGTGGCGGCAGAAGAAGGTCAAGGCGCTGGTCGCCTTCCTGACCGGCAACTGACCGCTGGGCCTAGTCTGCGACGATCACCTCGCCGCGGGCCATCACGAACTTCATCGCCTTCAGCACCTTCACGTCGGCCAGCGGATCGCCGCTGACGGCGATGATGTCAGCGGCCTTGCCGGCTTCGAGCGTGCCGGTTTCCTTGTCGACGCCCAGCAGGGCCGCGGCATTGACCGTGGCGGCCTTGATCGCTTCAGCCGGGGACATGCCGAACTTGACCAGCAGTTCGAATTCATCGGCATTGCGGCCATGCTTCGAAACGCCGGCATCGGTGCCATAGGCAATCTTCACGCCCAGCGGATAGGCAATTTTCAGCGAATTGCCTGTGATTCCGATGCGCCAATCGATCTGGGCCTTGATTGCGGGGGGATAGGCATTGGGGTTGGCGGCAAGGCGCTCAAGATAGCCGTTCACCGTGCTGAGTGTCGGCACGTAATAGGTTCCGGCCTTGGCCATCATCTTGGCGGTTTCTTCATCGATGGTGGTGCCGTGCTCGATCGAATCCGCGCCCGCGCGCACCGCCAGCTTGATCCCGTCAAGCCCGTGGGCGTGAACCGCAACCTTGCGGCCATAGGCATGGGCTGTCTCGACGAGAGCTTTGGCCTCATCCTCAACCATGCGGGTGGCCAGGCCCGTGCCAGAGTTAACGCCGCCGGTGGTGGCAAACTTGATCACGCCAGCGCCGCGGCCGATCTGGCGGCGCACCGCACGGCGGCAATCATCGGCCCCATCGCACAAGTTTTCTGTGCCGATCAGGCCATGCACTTCGTCTGCCAGACCAACCCGGCCATCCATGTGGCCACCCGTGGTAGAGATTGAATCCCCGGCGTCGATGATCCGCGGACCCTGCACCCAGCCGCGCTTGATCGCTTCCTTCAGCGCCAGCACCTTTCCGCCTTCGTCACCCAGGTTACGCACCGTGGTAAAGCCGGCGCGCACGGTCTTCATGCCATTCCAATAGGTTTCCAGCGCGTGCATCGGCATGCCTTCGGTCACCATGGCAACAATGCCTTCGTTCCCGGCGCGGTCGCTGGAAAGGTGGGTGTGGCTGTCAATCAGGCCAGGCAGGACTGTCTTGTCCTTCAGGTCGATCGCCTTGGCTCCTGCGGGTGCCGGAACATAACCATCCTGCAACGAAACGATCTTGCCATCGGCCACAACGATGGTCGTCGCCCCGCGCGGTGCCTGGCCCGGAATGGCAATCACGCGGCCGGCGTGGATCCAGGTCTGCGGCGCGGCCGATTGGGCCTGGGCCGCGACCGGCATGGCAGCAAGCGTGATGGCGATGGCAAGGGTGGAGATCTTCATTGTGGCGGCTCCCTGAAAGTGCATTGCGCCGACCCTAGCGAGGGTGGGACACCGCGGCAACGCCACCATGGGCTGTGTCGTTGCCGAACCGGTGGATTATTAATCGTTCGATTAAATTGATGATTGACCCACCTGCGCGGCACAGGCATCCCGACAGCATGATGGGGGAAACGATCCGCATTCCGATCGCTGGTGGGCTGAGCCTGGCGGCCGATGTCGCCGGGCCGGCTGAGGCGCCAACCGTGATCCTGGGGCATGGCGGCGGTCAGACGCGCCATTCCTGGGACAAGGCGGAAGAACAGCTGGCCAAGGCCGGTTACTTCGCCATCAATTATGATCTGCGCGGGCATGGTGACAGTGATTGGTCAACCGATGGCGATTACAGCCTGGAAGCCCGGGCGGACGATCTGGCCGCCGTGGCCCGGGTCGGATCGCCAACCTTCGCGCTGGTCGGCGCTTCGCTGGGAGGGATCACGGCGATGGTCGCCGCCTCGCGCGGGTTGAGCCCGGCAGCGCTGGTGCTGGTCGATATCGTCCCGAAAATGAGCGCCCGGGGCGTGGCCAAGATTACCGCCTTCATGACCGGCAATCCCGATGGCTTTGCCAGCCTTGAAGCCGCCGCCGATGCGATCAGCGCCTATTACCCCGACCGGCCCCGGCCCAAGGATCTTTCCGGCCTGAAAAAGAACCTGCGGCAGGGGGGTGACGGGCGCTGGCGCTGGCACTGGGACCCCAGCTGGATGCATTCGCCGCGCGGCGATCCGCGCGAACTGTTGAACATCATGGATGCCGCCGACTGGACCGACCGGGTGCCAACCTTGCTGGTGCGGGGCATGAAGAGCGATATCGTTGATGACGATGGCGTAGAGGATTTGCGCCGCCGCATTCCCAAGCTGGAAATCGCCGATATTCGCGGCGCCGGTCACATGGTGGCAGGTGACAAGAACGATGAATTCAATGGCGCGGTGATCGATTTCCTGCGCCGCGTCATGCCGCCGACCTAACCCGCATCCCGGCCATAGGCGGGCAGCGCGAGACCGGAATGGATCGCCCAGCCACGCAGCGCAAAACCGGCCAGCGCGGCCCCGCTGAAAGCGATCTCGCGCGGCAGGCCGAATAGTTCTCCCAACGCGCAAAGACTGGCCGAAAGTGCGGCAGCCGTTACGTAAAGCTCTGGCCGCATCAGGATCGACGGGCGGCCTGCCAGCACATCGCGGATGATCCCGCCAACGCAGCCAGTGATGACGCCCATCAGCACGGCCGGTACCGGGGGCAGGCCATAGGCCAGCGCCTTGGCCGTGCCGAGCACGGCATAGGCGGCAAGCCCAGCGGCGTCGGCCCATTCGAGCAGCGTACCTTCCCACCACTTGCGCGGGGTGAACCAGGCGAGCAGCGCGACGCTCAGGCAGACCGGCGCCACCCACGGATCGCGGACCCAGAACACCGGCGCCCCGATCAGCAGGTCTCGCACCGAACCGCCACCCACCCCGGTGATCAGGGCAAAGAAGCTCATCGTCACGAAGGTCTGGCGCAGTCGCGCTGCCAGCAGCGCTCCGGTCAGTGCGAAGACCGCCGTGCCAGCCAAGTCAAATAGTGGAGGTAGGGTGGGAATGGCGGTGCTCATTGGCTCTCGCTCTGGTAGCGCAGCGCGGCGAGCGCCAGGCCAAAACCCAGGATTGGCGCGGCACCATAGCCGATCAGGATGGCGGGATAGGACCCTGCAAAGGCCATCAGCCCGGCAGCAAGGAGGAACGCCGCGAGCGGCGCTGCGGCCACCTTGGCCCGGCGCAACAGCAACAGCGGCGTCAGGCTTGCTGCAACCAGCGCCAAACCGGCGGCGGGATTGAGGGTCAGGGCATCGCGCTGGACGCCTTCGACAAAGCGGACAGGGGCCAGGTGATCCGGCTGGGCAATTGCGGCTACGCAGGCGCCAAGGCCGATCACCAAGGCCGTGATAGACAGGCCGTCGCGACGCGTGAGCGCGAGGACTGCGGCACTGGCCGTCAAGGCAACCGTGGCTGCGCGATCCGGCTGAAGCATGGTTGCCATCAAGCTTGCGACGATCAGCGCGGCGCCAGACCTGGCCGGCAGTCTCGCCGCCAGCGTAACCAGCAGCGGCAGGATCAGATAGCCAAGGTGCAACCGCAGTGGTCCCAGCCCGATCCAGCGGCGGACACCCTCAACCGGCACGCCAGCCAGCGCTGTTGCCCACAGGCCAAGAACCAACGCCCCGGCGAGGACCAGCACCCCGCGCTGGGAGCGCGGGAGTGGGAGCAATGTTGCCAGCGCCAAGGCAAGGACCAGCGCCAGCGCATTGACCGCAATCCAGGCGGTCGGCGCCCCGCCCACAGTCATCCACGCGAGGCCAGCTACAACCGGCACGACCAGCGCAGCGAGTGTGGCCAAAGGCAGTCGAACGCCGGCCATCGCCGGATCAGTCCTCGATCAGGTCCTGCAGCTTGGTCATCAGCGCCTGGATGCGCGTTGCGGCTTCGGTGAAGGTGTCGACATCATCGCGCTTGTTGTTGGCGCGGGCTTCCTTGGCGGCTTCAACATAGCCCTCAAGATCGACTTCCAGCGCATCGACCAGCATTTCGATTTCGTCGCCAGTCAGCTTGACGGTGATGGCATTGGACATTGGTATTCTCCTGATCTGGCAGAAAGCCAGTGCTAGCCGGTCCGACCGAACTTGGCCACCGGTCGCGTTATCGCCTTGCGGACCGCCAACTGCACTAGCAGCGCGGGGTCAGCGCTGCGCCTCAGATGTGAATCGGCTTACCGGTAACCGCCATGGCCGCTTCCTTCACCGCTTCGCTGTGGGTCGGGTGGGCATGGCAGGTATAGGCGATGTCTTCGCTCGTCGCGCCGAATTCCATCGCCTGGGTCGCCTGGGCGATCATTGTGCCGGCAACGGTGGCGATGCACCATACGCCCAGCACCTTGTCGGTCTTGGCATCGGCAATGATCTTCACGAAACCGTCGGGTTCGTGATTGGTTTTGGCGCGGCTGTTGGCCATCATCGGGAACTTGCCGACCTTGATCTCGCCCTTCTCGCGGGCCTGCTCTTCGGTCAGCCCGACCCCGGCGAATTCAGGCGTGGTATAGACCACGCCCGGGATCAGGTCGTGGTTCACAATTCCGGTCAGCCCGGCGATGTTCTCGGCCACGGCAATGCCTTCGTCCTCGGCCTTGTGTGCCAGCATCGGACCCGGGATGCAGTCCCCGATCGCCCAGACGCCATCCACCTTGGTGCGGAAATCGTGATCAGTCTCGATCTGGCCGCGGGCGTTAAGTTCCAGCCCGATCGTCTCGATCCCCAGGCCTGCAACGTTGGGACGGCGGCCAATGGCGACCAGCACGCAATCGGCTTCCAGCGTTTCACTGGCACCGCCCTTGGCCGGTTCCAGCGTCAGCGTGGCCTTCTTGCCCTTGATCGCAGCGCCGGTCACCTTGGTGCCCAGCTTCAATTCCATGCCTTGCTTCTTGAAGATCTTGGCCGCTTCCTTGCGGACATCGCCGTCCATGCCGGGCAGCAGCTGGTCCAGGAACTCGACCACGGTGACCTTGGCACCGAGCCGGCGCCAGACCGAACCCATTTCCAGGCCGATCACGCCGCCGCCGATCACCACCAGGTGGTCCGGCACCTTGCCCAGCGCCAGCGCGCCGGTGCTGTCAACGATTACGCCCTTGTCGTTGTCTACCTCGACCCCGGGAAGCGGGGTGACGCTGGAGCCCGTGGCGATCACCACGTTCTTCGCGGTGTAGTCCTTGCCGGCGACAGTGACGGTGTGCGCGTCCTTGAACGCGCCATAGCCCTTCAGCCAATCGACCTTGTTCTTCTTGAACAGGTATTCGATGCCCTGGGTCAGGCCCTTGACCGCATCGGCCTTGTCCGCCTGCAATGCCGCAAGGTCGAGCTCGACCTTGCCCAGCTTCACGCCATAGCGGGCGAGGGTGCCATTGGCGGCTTCCTCAAACTTTTCCGAACCGTGCAGCAGCGCCTTGGACGGAATGCAGCCCACGTTGAGGCAGGTCCCGCCCAGCGTCTCGCGCGCTTCGACGCAGGCGGTCTTCAGGCCCAGCTGGGCAGTGCGGATCGCCCCGACATAGCCACCCGGGCCGGCGCCGATGAAGATCACGTCATAGTCGTATTCAGCCATGATGGCCTCCCTTGCGCGCCGGCTTCGACAAGCGCAGCCTGAGCGGGGCAGTGTAATCAAGTTTCAGCACAACACCCGCCCATCTGTGAGCCTGTCGAAGGATGTTGCACCTGCATCGCCTTAAAGGTCGATCAAGATCCGGGTGGGATCCTCGATCGCTTCCTTGATGGTCTTGAGCGCGGTAACGGCTTCGCGGCCATCGATCAGGCGGTGGTCATAGGACAGCGCCAGATACATCATCGGGCGGATCACGATCTGGCCATCGCGCACGACCGGCCGGTCCTCGATCCGGTGCAGGCCCAGCACGGCTGACTGCGGCGGGTTGATGATCGGGGTGGACATCAGCCCACCAAAGATCCCGCCGTTGGAGATGGTGAAGGTGCCGCCCTTCATGTCGTCCATCGTCAGCGAACCTTCCTTGGCGCGCTTGCCAAGGTCGGCGATGGCCTTTTCGATATCGGCAAAGCCCATGGCATCGACATTGCGCACGACCGGCACAACCAGGCCATTGGGCGCCGAAACCGCGACCGACAGGTCAACATAGGGGTGATAGACGATCTCGTCGCCTTCGATCCGGGCGTTGACCGCCGGGATATCCTTCAGCGCCAGACAGGCCGCCTTGGCAAAGAACGACATGAAGCCAAGCTTCACGCCGTGCTTCTTTTCGAACACGCCTTTGAACTTCTCGCGCGCTTCGATCACGGCGGACATGTCGCAATCGTTGAAGGTGGTCAGCAGCGCGGCAGTGTCCTGCGCGTCCTTCAGCCGCTTGGCGATGGTCTGGCGCAGGCGGGTCATCTTGACCCGCTCTTCGCCGCGATCACCGGCAACGGCGGGAGCCGGCGCCGCAGCAGCAGCGGCCGGAGCCGGGGCTGCGCTCTTGGCGGCGGCGGCAGCCACAACGTCTTCCTTGGTCAGGCGGCCGTCCTTGCCGGTGCCCTTGATCGCCGTCGGATCGACGCCATGCTCCAGCACGGCGCGGCGCACGGCAGGGGAGAGCACAGCAGCATCGCCCGCCGGGGCGGCGGTCGGTGCAGGAGCCGGAGCCGGTGCAGCGGCAGCAGCCGGAGCGGCAGTCGCAGTGCCGCCCGCCTCAACCGTTGCGATCACCGCGCCAACCGAAACGTTATCGCCCACCTTGGCGAGGTGCTGGCCCATCACGCCGGCGACCGGCGAGGGCACTTCCACCGCCACCTTGTCGGTTTCGAGGCTGGCAATCGGCTCGTCGAGCGCGACCGCTTCACCCGGCTGCTTCAGCCATTCGCCGATGGTGGCTTCGGCCACGGATTCGCCCAGGGTCGGGACTTTGACTTCGGTAGACATGATATTGCTTCCTCAGGCTTTCTTTTGCCGGCGGATTTCGGAACGGACCGAGGTGCCCAGCGCATGGCCGATCAGGGCACCCTGTTCACTGGCGTGGCGGCTGGCGAGGCCCGTGGCGGGCGAGGCACTGGCGGCGCGACCGGCATAGCGGGCGCGGCCCACCTTGCTCTTGGCTGCAGCCAGGGCTTCCTCGATCAGCGGTTCGACAAAGAACCAGGAACCGTTGTTCTTGGGCTCTTCCTGGCACCAGACCACGTCTTCCAGATGCTTCATCCGCGACAGGCGCAGGGCCAGCGGCTCGCCCGGGAAGGGATAAAGCTGCTCAAGCCGGATGATCTGGGTGTCGGTGATACCGGCCGCGTCGCGGGCTTCCATCAGGTCATAGGCAACCTTGCCCGAACAGAGCACGACGCGGCGGGTCTTTTCGTCCGCGGCCCCGTTGATGTCGGACAGGATCCGCATGAAGTGCCCTTCGCCCACGAATTCGTGCGCTTCGCTCTTGGCCAGCGGGTGGCGCAACAGCGACTTGGGGGTCATGATGATCAGTGGTTTGCGGAACGGACGGTGCATCTGCCGGCGCAGCACGTGGAAGTAATTTGCCGGCGTGGTGATGTTGCAGACCTGGATATTGTCCTGCGCGCAGAGCTGCAGGAACCGCTCAAGCCGGGCCGAGGAGTGTTCCGGCCCCTGGCCTTCATACCCGTGCGGCAACAGCATGACGAGGCCATTGGCGCGCAGCCACTTGGCTTCGGACGCGGCAATGTACTGGTCGATCATGATCTGCGCGCCGTTGGCGAAATCGCCGAACTGCGCTTCCCACAGCACCAGCGTCTTCGGGTCGGCGCTGGCATAGCCATATTCGAAGCCGAGTACGCCGTATTCTGACAGCGGGCTGTCATGCACTTCGAACTTGCCGTGCGGCACGGTCGAAAGCGGTACGTACTTGTGCTCGTCGGTCTGGTCGACCCAGACCGCATGGCGTTGGCTGAAGGTGCCGCGGCCTGAATCCTGGCCCGAAAGGCGGATGTTGTAGCCTTCCGATGCCAGGCTGCCAAAGGCGAGGGCTTCGCCGGTCGCCCAGTCAAAGCCGGTGCCGGTGGTGAACATCTCGCGCTTGGCATCGAGCACGCGGGCCAGCGTCTTGTGGATCGTCAGCCCTTCAGGAACCGTGGTCAGCGTGCGGCCCAGGCTGTCGAACAGCTTCTGTTCGATCCCCGTCGCCACGTTGCGGCGCGCGGTTTCCGGATCGGCCGGCTTGTTGAGACCGGTCCAGCGCCCGGCGAACCAGTCAGCCTCGTTGGCCTTGTAACCCTTGGCCGCATCAAATTCCTGCTCAAGCACCTGGGTAAAGCGCATTTCCGCTTCGCCGGCCCAGTTCGCATCGATCACGCCCTGGCTGATCAGCCGGTCGGCATAGAGCTTGGCCACGCCGGGGTGCTGGCGGATCTGCTGGTACATCAGCGGCTGGGTGAAGCCCGGCTCGTCGCCCTCGTTGTGGCCGAAGCGGCGATAGCACCACATGTCGACCACGATGTCGCGGCCGAAGGTCTGGCGATAGTCGATCGCCAGCTTGCAGGCGAAGGTCACCGCTTCGGGATCATCGCCGTTGACGTGCAGGATCGGCGCCTGGACACCCTTGGCCACGTCCGAGGGGTAGGGTGATCCGCGCGAGAACTGCGGGCTGGTGGTGAAGCCGATCTGGTTGTTGATGATGAAGTGGATGCAACCGCCGGTGTTGTAGCCCTTCACGCCCGAGAAGCCGAAGCATTCCCAGACAATGCCCTGACCGGCAAAGGCGGCATCGCCGTGGATCAGCACCGGCAGGACCTGCTTGTGCTTGAAGTTGCCGTTCTCATCGCGGCCGATATCGTCGCGGAAGGCCTGCTGGGCGCGGACCTTGCCGAGCACCACCGGGTCCACCGTTTCCAGGTGAGACGGGTTCGGCACCAGGCTCATGTGCACCTTGATCCCGTCGAACTCGCGGTCGGTGCTGGTGCCCAGGTGGTACTTCACGTCGCCCGAACCGCCCACGTCTTCCGGGTTGGCCGTGCCGCCCGAGAATTCGTGGAAGATTACGCGATAGGGCTTGGCCATCACGTTGGCGAGGACGTTGAGGCGGCCGCGGTGGGCCATGCCATAGACGATCTCGCGCACGCCGCGGCTGCCGCCATACTTGATCACGGCTTCCAGCGCCGGGATCATCGATTCACCGCCATCCAGGCCGAAGCGCTTGGTCCCGACGTACTTCTTGCCAAGGAACTTTTCGTACTGCTCGCCGCGGATCACCGCGCCCAGGATCGCCTTCTTGCCTTCGGGGGTGAAGTCGATCGACTTGTCGCCGCCCTCGATCCGCTCCTGGATGAAGCGGCGCTCCTCCACGTCGGCGATGTGCATGTATTCAAAGCCGACCTTGCCGCAGTAATTGCGCTTCAGGATCTCGACCAGCTCGCGCACCGTGGCCCATTCCAGACCCAGCGTCCCGCCCAGGTAAACCTTGCGGTCCAGCGCTGCGCCGGAAAAGCCGTGATAGGCCGGGTCAAGGTCTGCCGGCAGGTTCTGGTGGCTCAGGCCCAGCGGATCAAGGTCCGCTCCCAGATGACCGCGCACACGATAGGTGCGCACCAGCATCATCGCCCGGATCGAATCCGCGGCGGCTTCCTCGATCGCGCGCGGGTCCATGGCCGCGCCCGATTTGGCTGCCGCGGCCTTGATCGCCACCTGCATTGCCGTGGGATCAAGCGCCTGGGTCAGGTCATCTTCGGCCGCGCCGCCGACCTGCGGCCAGTTGCTGCGCGCCCACGAAGGGCCCGGCTGCGGATCGTCGGGAAGGAAATCGTGCAATTCGTTACCCATAGGGGTCCATCCTGGGGGAGGAGGGGTTGCGGAACACAAGCCACGGGCCTGCGCGCAACCCCTTAGGGATCAGGCCAGTTCCTTGAGCACTTCGGCGAGCGTTTCGCCGAGCAGGCTGGGCGAGTTGGACACGCGGATCCCGGCAGCTTCCATTGCCGCGATCTTGCTTTCCGCATCACCCTTGCCGCCCGAGACGATTGCCCCGGCGTGGCCCATGCGGCGGCCCGGAGGCGCCGTGCGGCCAGCGATGAAGCCAGCCATCGGCTTCTTGCGACCGCGCTTGGCTTCGTCGATCAGGAACTGGGCAGCCTGCTCTTCAGCGTCGCCGCCGATTTCGCCGATCATGATGATCGACTTGGTTTCGTCATCGGCCAGGAACAGTTCGAGCACGTCGATGAAGTTGGTGCCGTTGACCGGGTCACCGCCGATGCCGACCGCAGTGGTCTGGCCCAGGCCGATGTTGGTGGTCTGGAACACGGCTTCATAGGTGAGGGTGCCCGAGCGGCTAACAACGCCGACGCTGCCCTTCTTGAAGATCGAGCCCGGCATAATGCCGATCTTGCATTCGTCCGGGGTCAGCACGCCGGGGCAGTTCGGGCCGATCAGGCGCGACTTGGAGCCCGAGAGGGCGCGCTTCACCTTGACCATGTCAAGCACCGGAATACCTTCGGTGATGCAGACGATCAGTTCCATCTCGGCGTCGATCGCCTCAAGGATCGCATCGGCCGCACCCGGAGGCGGAACGTAGATGCACGAAGCGGTCGCGCCGGTCACGGCCTTGGCTTCATGAACGGTGTCAAACTGCGGCAGGCCGATGTGGGTCGTGCCGCCCTTGCCGGGGGTCACGCCCGCAACCATCTGGGTGCCATAGGCCAGCGCCTGTTCGGTGTGGAACGTACCGGTTGCGCCGGTCATCCCCTGGGTGATGACCTTGGTGTGCTTGTTGATAAGGATCGACATTATTCTGCTCTCCCGGGGAGTTGTTCTTAAGCCAGCGAGCCGTCGATCGCCTTGCAGGCGACCAGCAGTTCCTTGACCGCATCGACCGAGATCTGCAGGCCGGCCTTGTCGGCCTCGTCCAGTTCGATTTCGATCACCTGTTCCACACCGCCTGCACCGATCATTACTGGCACGCCGACATAGAGGCCGTCGACGCCATACTGGCCATCAACATAGGCGGCGCAGGGCAGGATGCGCTTCTGATCGTTCAAATAGGCTTCGGCCATTGCGATGCCCGAGGCCGCCGGGGCGTAAAACGCCGAGCCGGTGCCAAGCAGGGCGACGATCTCACCGCCACCGCCACGGGTGCGCTTGACGATCGCGTCAATCTTTTCCTGGCTCGACAGGCCCATCTTCACCAGATCGGGAACGGGGATGCCGTTGACGGTCGAATAGCGCACCACCGGCACCATCGTGTCACCATGGCCACCAAGCACGAAGGTGTTCACGTCGCGAACCGAAACCTGGAATTCGTCAGCGATGAAGTGGCTGAAGCGGGCCGAATCGAGCACGCCGGCCATGCCAACCACCTTGTTGTGCGGCAGGCCCGAAAATTCGCGCAGTGCCCAGACCATCGCGTCGAGCGGGTTGGTGATGCAGATCACGAAGGCATTGGGGGCATTGTTCTTGATGCCTTCGCCAACGGCCTTCATCACCTTGAGGTTGATGCCAAGCAGGTCATCGCGGCTCATCCCCGGCTTGCGGGCGACGCCAGCGGTCACGATGATAACGTCAGCACCGGCGATGTCGGCATAGTCATTCGAACCGATGATCTTCGCGTCGAAACCTTCAACCGGACCACATTGCGACAGGTCCAGCGCCTTGCCCTGGGGCACGCCTTCCATGATGTCGAACAGGACGATATCGCCCAGTTCCTTTTGCGCGGCGAGGTGGGCAAGCGTGCCACCGATGTTACCGGCACCGATGAGGGCGATCTTCTTGCGAGCCATAATGAGACCTGTCCTTGTCCGTATTTGCGGGATCAGCGTCTGGCGTTCGGTATAGGCCCCAACCATCCCGCAAGGCGCAAGGGGCCAACCGGCGGGTTAAGGGTGCCCTAAGCCGGAGAAATGGCGATTGCAAGGCTGTAAGCCCTTGAAGGGGGAATTATCTTTGCAAACGCTTCGCAATTGCATTTACTCTGACAATTTGCTGTTGCTGCAGCGGCGCGAGCTGGAAAAGTCATTAACCTGTTGCGCGTTGCGGCTCCTGCGTCTCGCGCTCCTGCGCAATCAGCATTGCGGCAAGATAATCGGGCACGGCGCGGCTGAAGTAGTAACCTTGGCCCAGCGTGCAGCCAGCCGTGCGGACAGCCTCAACCTGCTCCACTGTTTCCAGACCTTCGGCAACAATGGCCATGTCGAGCGTAGATGCCATGCCCGATACGGCGCGGATAATCGCGTCGCTTTTCTTTCCGGCATTGGGGCCAGAGACAAAGCTGCGATCGACCTTGATCTTTCCGAAGGGATACTTGTTGAGATAGCCAAGCGAGGAATAACCGGTTCCAAAATCATCAAGGGCAAATCGCACGCCCGCCTCGGAAAGCTCGGCGATGAAGTCTTCGGTCTGCTGCGAATGATCCAACAAGACCGTTTCGGTGACTTCCAATTCGAGCCGGCTTGGGTGAAGCTTTGCTTCGCGCAAGGCGTTCAGGATGCCCAGCGCGGCCCCGGGGGCTTTGATCTGTAGCGGGGAAAGATTGACCGCCACCGTGATGTCTTCCGGCCAGCCTGCCGCTGCCTTGGCCGCCTGGGCCGTTATCCAGTTGCCCAGCGTGATGATTGCGCCGGTCTCTTCCGCAACGGGAATGAATTCGTCGGGTCGCAGTTCCCCCTTTTCGGGGTGGAACCAGCGGACCAGAGCTTCAAAGGCTTTGATCCGGCCCGTGCCCAGATCGACGATCGGTTGAAAGAAGATCGAAAGCTCATCGCGTTGCACGGCAACCCGCAATTCGGCCTCGATTTCACGTCGGCGCACCAGGTCGCGGCTCATTGAGCTGTCATAAAAACTGACCTGGTTCCGGCCGTTGACCTTGGCATGGTAAAGCGCAAGATCCGCCCCCAGCATGACGCTTTCCAGGTCCTGGCCATCGTCGGGCATCAGGGCGACACCCATCGAGCAGGCGATGTCCAGTCGATCGTTTTCCAACCGCATCGGGCGGGTAATCTCACCCAGCACCGCCAGGGCAATTGTTTCAACCTCGCGGCGGTCCTTGACGTCGCAGGCCATGATAAACTCGTCACCGCCGAACCGACCGATCACGGCATCCGGTTTGGCCTGGCTGCGCAACCTTTGCGCCACTTCGGTCAGTACCCGGTCGCCGGCCTGATGGCCCAGCGCATCGTTTACTTCCTTGAACCGGTCCAGATCGCACCAGAACAGGGCTAGCTTGGGCGCTGTTCGAGGACGGGACAGGTGCTCAACCAGATTATGGTTCAGACCGGCCCGGTTGTTCAGACCGGTCACCACGTCGGTGCGGGCCAGGTGCTGCATCTTTTCGGCCAGCCGCGCGCTGGTTTCAGCGGCCGAGATCGAATCGCTCAACGTGCGGAAGATCTGCATCGAGATAGAGATCATGCCGACAAAACAGATGACGGTCGCGGCTGCCAAAGTACGGGCGGCCAGATCACCAGTTTGCCACAAGGCAATACAGATCGGGGTAAAGGTCAACAGCATGCCGGCAACCGAGATCAGCGGTCGCCCAGCGTTGCGGGATGCCATGCCGCCCGCATAGCCGATTGCGTAGCAGGCCATCAGCATCTGGGCGAACAGCGGGATCTGGCAGGCAATGGTCAGCGCGGTGAAGACGCCGACGACAGTCGTATAGGAAAAGGCGCCCAGTTCGTAGAGCAGTTCCAGCCGTGTGGTGTCGCGCAGCTTTAGCCGGGGCAGGGCAAAGGCCAAGAGGACCCGGGTCAGGCCGATCCCTGAAAGCAGCAGGGCAAACTGCCAGATCAGACTGTTCCCGGCATAGGTTGCGGCAACCAGCGCGGCGATAATGCCGTTGGCAGCGCCGGCGGTCAGCGAGCCGGGGTTGGCGTACAGGTTATCGACCAGCGTCCGCCGGACCCGCTCATCGAGCGCGTTGGTTCGGAACAGTACCCGCAGCAAGGTTTGCCAGCGCCTGATTTTCCGCTCCCTTCGTAACCTGCGCAACTTACCGCACAGACATCACCGAATGGTTAATGGGCCGGTTACCAATTGGCCGGATCAGGCGTTACCGGCATCGACCCTGGCAGACAGTATGCGCGCCATACGCCGGTCGAGCGTGTGACAGATGGCCAGCCAATGCAGGTAGGAATGCCGGTCACCCTGAAAAAATGCCCGCTCGGCATTTGCGCGGGCTATGGTCGCAGCCCCCAGGCCATGCTCGGCAAAATGCCGCAAGGCGGCGCGCAACTCGCGTTTGATGGCCAAGGGCCCATTGTCGTTGGCGGCCTGTCCAATGACCAAGCGCCGCCGGGCGGGATTGGCCACGGCGACAAATGGAGAGCTGGCAGCAGCAAAGAGGATCGTCATGACAAGCCTTAACTGAGCGCGACCGACACTGCTCCTAGCCTGGCATGGGCTAAGGGTTCGTGCGGAACTATGGTTGACACGGTTTAACCGGCCCCGCTTAACCAACAGTCCTCGCGAAAATATCGGAAAACACCTGCGAATGTCCGGCGGTAGCGCCCGGTCAGGTACTGGGCTGGCTGATCCAGCGTCCGGAGTTTCGGAATTCCGGCATTACGCCGTTGTCCTGTGGCAGGCCGTCTCCGCGATAGAGTGCCTCGCCGCCGCGGCGCTGCACTTCGGGTGCATAGCTCGGCGCGGCGTGCTGGCGCGGCGCGGGCAGTCCGGCATTGCCGGTGCCAGCCAGCCCGGAAGCTGTACCGTTGGCCTTGAGCCCCGCTGCAAAGGCCTTTTGCAACGCCAGCGGATCAAGCGCGCTGTTGGGCTGGCGGTCAGCGGCGGCATTGCGCTGGTGCGGCGCTGCCACCGGCTCGCCCCCGGCATAGGCAAAGCGGAAAGCGCCGGCCTCGCCCGCTGCGCCGCCAAACCGATAGAAGCGGTGGGCGCCGATGGTGATGATGTGGCGCAGGCTGGGCGCCCAATAGGGCGAGACGGCGATGGTGTGGTAATGGGTTGCCAGTCCAACGCTGCGCTCGACATAGCCGGATAGGGCGGCGCGGGCGACATTCTGGGCGCGAAACCAGAACATTCGGTTCGGTGCACGAGCGAGCGAGCCATCGCAAGTGAAGCTGAATTGGCATCCGGTTGAACGTTCTGACCCTTGGTAAACCACACCGCAAACGGTGTTCGGGTAACTGGGATGAGCCACCCGGTTCAGCACCACCTGCGCCACGGCGCGCTGACCCTGATCGCTCTCGCTGCGGGCTTCGTAATAGATCGCCGCGGTCATGCATTCGAGCGCGCGCGACCGGTCGACTCCCGAATTGTCGATCCGCATGGCCCGCGCAATTGGCCCGGCGAGTTGGTCCACCAGGAACTGGCCCCCGTCGGCATCGCTGCGCATCTCCACCAGCGGTGGCAGGGCCTCGTCCTGCGCCAGGTAATAGAACGCGGAGCCGGGAAAACTCTCACCGGGGCGCTCGAACGGCAGTGGTTCCACCGCAATATCGGCGCTGCCGGCATTGCCAATTCCGAATGCATCCCAATCACCGGGCGCGGCCAGCGCCGGCACGGCAAAAGCGGCAAACAGCACCAACGCCCGCCGACCACGGTGGCGGCGTTGCAGGCGCAGCCCCAGCGTCGGCACACGGCGACGCTTGAACTGCGCGCCGAAATCGCGCGGCCGTGGCTCAAGGCTGGGGTTCGGGTGGGCGGACATTCGGTTCCTGCTGGGTACGCGCCAAGCGCGTAGGCCAAGGACGAACCGCCGCGCCACTGCGCCATTTGCGCCGTGCCGAAGCGGGACGAACCCGCGGGTTAGCGTTAAGCGGTTAAAAACTTGCCCTCGCCGGGCACCCGGCCTAAGCCAAGGTCCACGTCACGGGTTGTCCGGCGAAGGCCGGGCCTAAGAGGGAAGGGGGTTCCAATCCCCCGCTGCCCCCGCAACTGTGACCGGGGAGCCGAACCTCCACATGCCACTGGGAAGCCCAAGCAATTGGGCGGACTGGGAAGGCGGGGCAAGGCGTTGATCCGGGAGCCAGGAGACCTGCCTGAGACGGTCGTTCCGCAGCCGGGCGGGGTGTACCGGAATGCAGCAGAGGAACCGCAATCCCGCGGGGCCTTCCGCCATGAACGGCAGTTCGTTCATGATGGAAGGAATTCGTGTGAAATATCTGCTTTTACTGACAAGTTCCGCAATCCTGGTCGCTCCAGCGCTGGCCCAAGACCGGCAGGATGGGGAACCGATCACCGTGGTGGCCTCGGGCACGGCGCAGCCGGTTAGCCAGACGGGCCAGTCGATCAGCGTGATCGATGCGGACCAGATTGCCGCCGTTCAGGGGCCGGACCTGATCCGCGTGCTGGAGCGCCTGCCCGGCGTTTCGCTCGCCCGTTCGGGGCCGCTGGGCAGCCAGACCAGCCTGTTCGTGCGCGGGGCCAATTCGCAGCAGGTGGTGGTCACCCTCGATGGTGTGCGGCTGGCCGATGTCGCCGCACCTTCGGGCGGGTTCGACGTTGGGACGATGGTCACCGGCGGGATCGACCGGGTCGAACTGCTGCGCGGGTCCAACTCGGTGGTCTGGGGTTCCGATGCGATTGGCGGGGTGCTCGCCCTGACCAGCGCCGAATTCAGCGGGCTGCGCGCCGGGATCGAATATGGCGCCAATGCCACGCTCAGCGCCGATGCCGCACTCGGCACGCAGGGCAACGGTTATGGCCTGACGCTCAGCGGCGGCCATGTCCGCAGCGATGGCATATCGGCCTTTGCCGGTGGGACAGAGCCCGACGGCTTGCGCCAGTGGCATGGATCATTGCGCGGCCGCGCCGATCTGAATGACCGCCTGACACTGGTCGCTGCCGCGCGCTATGCCGATCACCGCGTCGATTTCGATGGTTTCCCGCCGCCCGCCTACAGTTTTGCCGATACCCCCGAATACCAGGCCACTCGCCAGGGTTCGGGCCGGGTCGGGCTGGACTACGCGGCTGGCGCGACCATGCTCAAACTGGGCGTGGCCTATTCCGACACCCGCCGCGATTACTTTGACGATGCCGCCAGTGCCGCCCCGAACTTTGCGACCGCCGGCAAATCATGGCGTGCCGATTTGTCCGGCAAGGCCGACCTGACCTCAGCGGTCACGCTGAACTTCGGCGCGGATAGCGAATGGACGCGCTTTTCGACCAGCTTCGATCCCGCCAAGGCAGCGCGCATCGCCAGCGCGCATGTGCTGCTGGGTTACCATGTGGGCGGCCTGCACCTGTCGGCCGGGACGCGGATCGATGATCATGACCGGTTCGGTACCCATTGGACCTTCGGGGCCAATGGCGCGATCGACCTGGCCCAGAACCTGCGCCTGCGCGCCGCCTATGGCGAAGGGTTCAAGGCACCGACACTGTACCAGCTTTATGGCTATGGCGGGAACCTGGCGCTGCAGCCTGAAACCAGCAAGGCCTATGAGGCCGGGCTGGAATACGGCGCGCATAATGGCCATGGCCTCATCGCCATCACCCTGTTCCGCCGCGATAGCCGCAATCTAATCGACTATGTCTGGCCGGATGGATACTTCAACACCGGGCGCACCCGGGCAGAGGGCGTGGAAATGGAAGCAGGCGCTGCCCTGACTGACCGGCTCCAGGCCCGCTTTGCCTATACCCATCTCAAGGCCACCGACCGGGCCGCAGGCAAGGACCTGCCCCGCCGCCCGCAAGACCTTGTCAGTGCCGGGCTGGATTGGACCACGCCGCTGGCCGGGTTGACTCTGGGTGCCGATTTGCGCCTTGCCGGGGACAGTTATGATGATCGCGGCAACGTCACCAGGCTCGATGGCTATGGCCTGCTGACTCTGCGGGCCGCCGTGCCGCTGGATGCGCGATTTGAGCTGTATGGACGGATCGAAAACGTAACCGACAGCGGATACGAAACTGTTGCCAACTACGGCACCTATGGCCGCTCGGCCTTTGTCGGGGTGCGGGCAAAGTGGTGAGGCGCTGGGGCAGCCTTCTGACGCTGGTCCTGGCCGGCTGCGCCGCCGCGCCGGCGCAACAGGCTGCCCCGCGCTATCCCACGATCGTCAGCCTTAACCCCTGCAGCGATGCGATCCTGGCCGAAGTGGCCGATCCCGCCCAGATCCTGGCGATATCGCATTACAGCCAGGATCCGGCCGGATCCTCGATGGATCTTGCCACGGCTCGTCGGTTCCGGTCGACGGGCGGCGCGGTGGAGGAAGTCCTGGCCCTCCGGCCCGATGTGGTGGTCGATGGGACTTTCACGCCCCCCGCTACCCGCGCTGCGCTGGAGCAACTGGGCCTTAAGCTGGAACAGATGCCGATTGCCGCGACCGTGCCCGATAGCCTGGCTCAGATCCGGCGTCTTGCCGCGCTGGCCGGCCATCCGCAGCGCGGCGAAGTGCTGGTGCGGCGGATCGAGGCGGCGCTGGCCGCCAGCAAGGCACCGGCAGGCACGCCCGTCCCTGCCATCGTTTGGCAGGGCGGCGGGATCGTCGCCGGGGAGGGGACTCTGATCACCGCATTGCTGGACCACGCCGGCTTTGCCAACGCCGCCGCTGCACGCGGCCTCTCGCAGGCGAGCCACCTGCCGCTGGAGGCCATGCTGGCCAATCCGCCGCAGGTCATCTTTGCCGCCGGTAACAGCCACGGTGAGGAAGACCGCCTGCTCGGCCATCCGGCATTGGCGGGTTTGAAGAACACCACCCGCGCGCCGCTGGAGCCATCTCTGCTGTGGTGCGGTGGGCCAACCATCCCGAAGACGCTGGCGCGGCTGGCCGAAGTGCGCCGGACGATCCCCCTCCCGCTTGCGGGAGGGGTTAGGGGTGGGCCTTCTTCTACCCGCCCGATAAAGGGCCCACTCCCCCCCTCTCCCGCAAGCGGGAGGGGAGAGAAATGACCCGCCCCGTTGCCTTGCTCCTCGCCGCCCTGACGCTCGCTCTGCCGCTCTCCCTGCTGGCAGGACGGGTGTGGATAGATCCTTCCGCGCCGCTTGGCCCGCAAGCCAGCCTGATCCTGGCCGAACTGCGCTTGCCGCGCGCGCTGCTGGCCGTCCTGCTGGGGGCGGGGCTGGGCGCAAGCGGGGCAGCGATGCAGGGTTACCTGCGCAATCCGCTGGCCGATCCTGGCCTGTTCGGGATTGCCCCCGGCGCCGCGCTGGGCGCGGTGCTCAGCTTCTGGACCGGCTGGGCCAGCACCGCCTGGGTGCTGCCCGCCTTTGCCCTGATCGGCGCGGGCGGGGCCATGCTGCTTTTGACCCTGATCGCCGGCAGGCAGGGCGGGGTCGTGCTGTTCACCCTTGCGGGCATGATGATCGCCAGTCTTGCGGGTGCATTGATGAGCCTGGCGATCAGCCTGTCGCCCACGCCCTTCGCGATGAGCGAGATCGTAACCTGGCTGATGGGCGCGCTGACCGATCGCTCGTGGCGCGAAGTCTGGATTGCGGCGCCGCTGACGCTGGCCGGGATCGGCGTACTGCGTATGGCCGGCCGTGGTCTGGACGCGCTCACTCTGGGCGAAGCTGCCGCGCGATCGCTCGGCCTTGATCCGCGCCGCCTGCAACTGCTGCTGGTGTTGGGGGTGGGGCTGACCGTGGGCGGCGGCGTGGCCGTGGCCGGGATCATCGGCTTTGTCGGGCTGATGGTGCCGCATTTCGTCCGCCCCTTCACCGATGGCCGGCCCAGCCGTCTGATCGTGCCTTCGGCGCTGGCCGGGGCGCTGCTGGTGCTCTTGGCCGATTGCCTGTGCCGGGTGCTGCCGCTGGCCGGGGGGGAACTGCGGCTGGGCATTGCGCTCAGCCTGCTGGGCGCGCCCTTCTTCCTTCACCTGTTGCTGCGCTTGCGGCGGGAGCTGGTGTGATGCTGGCGACCGAAGCCCTTGTCCTGCCCCACCGGTTGCGCGGCGTCTCGCTGAGCCTGCGTCCGGGCGAAGTGACCGCGATCTGCGGCCCCAACGGGGCTGGCAAGTCCAGCCTGCTGTCCTGCCTGGCCGGGTTGCTGGCGCCCGCGACTGGCGCAGTAATACTGCACGGCGCGCCGCTTGCCGCCATGCCGCTCGAAGCGCGGGCCCGCACGCTTGGCTATCTGCCGCAGACGCCGGAAGTGGCCTGGGATGTTTCCGTCCAGACCCTGGCCGGGCTGGGCCGACTGCCCTGGCGAACCGGTGCGGCAGAGGATGCCGCCGCTGTCGATGCTGCGCTGTCTGCACTGGACCTTCCGGCCTTCGCCCATCGCCCGGTCTCGCAGCTTTCGGGCGGCGAACGCGCCCGCGCCTTGCTCGCCCGCGTTTTGGCCGGAACCCCGCGCTGGCTGCTGGCCGACGAGCCGCTGGCCAATCTCGATCTGGCCCACCAGCTGGCCCTGCTTGGACACCTGCGGACTTGCGCCGCGCAGGGCATGGGGGTGGTGCTGGTGCTGCATGACCTGGCGCTGGCGATGAACCATGCCGACCGGGTGGTGGTGCTGGATCAAGGGAGCGTGCAGGCGGATGGTCCGCCCGAACAGGCCCTGGCCGAAGCCGTCCTGGCGCAGGTCTGGGGCGTCAAGGCCCACTGGCTGGGCGATCCGGGGCAACGCGCGCTGGCGGTTTGACCACCCCATCAACAAGCCCATCAGGGCTGGACTTGCGCTGCGCCGACCCGCAATCAGCCTTCGGGAGAGACCGTAACCTTGCCGCTCGGCTGGGAGCGGCCTGCACCGGCGCCAGCATTGGCATTTACGTTGACCCCGCCCTGGCCATCGCCGCGTCCGTCGTTCTCGTTGGTTGCCTTAAGCTTCGCACTCTTGATCACGCTGCGCGCCAGCGAGAGGATCGATTGCGGGCTGCATTGTCCCTGGTTGTCGATCAGGTGCAGCATGGCGCGTTCAAAGGTGATCTTGTCCTGTTCGAAGACCTTGGTGGCGTGGGCATCCTGCGCCTTGAGCGTCATCACCTGGACCGCGCCGATATTCTCCACCCCGAACAGGAAATGCTCATCATAGATGTTGAGCGCCGCCGTCGTCGCGGCTGATCCGATCGCCAGCGATGTGATCAGGTCTTCCTTGGCGCTGGGGTTCTTGGAAAAGTCCTGCAGGCCCAGGATCCCCGTCATCAGCGCGGTGATCGGTACCAGCGCGCTGCGGATGATCTGCGAACGGCGCTGGTTCTGGCCCATCTGGGCGAAGTAGTTTTCGCAGAAGCTGTAATTGTACATGAACCCGCTGCGCAGCATCTGTGGCACAAAGGGATTGTCAGCCGAGGGGTTCTTGTTGCGATAGGCTTCGGCCTGCTTGAAATCATTGATAAACATGTCAATGTTGCTGGAGCTGAGCGTGGCCGGGCGGGCATCCTTGGTGACGATCCGTTCCGGCCCCTGGAAGCCGTAACAGCCGGCCAGGATCAGCGTCAGCGGCGCGGCCGCGAGGGCAAGGCTTTTGCGCATGGTTTTCCCCTGTGATTCAAGCGAGTCGCGTTAAATATTTGATATATAATGGTTAACTGATTTGCCCGATCTGCCAAGCGCAAATTTCGGCCGGCAGATCAGCGCGGCGCGGATCGCCCTGCGCCTTGTCTTGGCGGACACCGCCTTCCGGCCCCCTTGCGGGAATCGAACATATCTGGAACAGCGGTGCCATGTCGCTCAGTAAAATCGTCGTGCGCGGGGCGCGCGAGCACAACCTCAAGGGCATTGATGTCGAGCTGCCGCGCGATGCGCTGATCGTCATCACCGGCCTGTCCGGCTCGGGCAAGTCGAGCCTGGCCTTCGACACGATCTATGCCGAGGGCCAGCGCCGCTATGTTGAGAGCCTCTCGGCCTATGCGCGCCAGTTCCTTGAGATGATGCAGAAGCCCGATGTCGAACATATCGACGGCCTCAGCCCCGCGATCTCGATCGAGCAGAAGACCACCAGCCGCAACCCGCGCTCCACCGTCGCCACGGTGACCGAGATCTATGACTATATGCGCCTGCTCTGGGCCCGCACCGGCGTGCCCTATAGCCCGGCCACCGGGGAGCCGATCTCTGCCCAGACGGTCAGCCAGATGGTCGACCGGGTCATGGCCCTGCCCGAAGGGACGCGTGCTTACCTGCTCGCCCCCGTGGTCCGCGGCCGCAAGGGCGAATACCGCAAGGAGCTGGCCGAATGGCAGAAGGCCGGCTTCACCCGCGTGCGGATCGATGGCGAGTTCTACCCGATCGAGGACGCCCCCGCGCTCGACAAGAAGTACAAGCATGACATCGAAGTCGTGGTCGATCGCATCGCCGTGCGCGAAGGAATCGAAACCCGGCTGGCCGACAGCTTTGAACAGGCGCTGAAGCTGGCCGATGGGCTGGCCTATATCGACCTGGCCGATGGCAATGTGCCGGGGCGTGAAGGGGAAAAGGGCGGCGCCATGAAGGGTGCCGGCCTGCCCGATAACCGCATCGTCTTCAGCGAAAAGTTCGCCTGCCCGGTCTCTGGCTTCACCATCGAAAGCCTGGAACCGCGGCTGTTCAGCTTCAACGCGCCAATGGGCGCCTGCCCGGCCTGCGATGGCCTGGGCGAAAAGCTGCTGTTCGATCCCCAGCTCGTCGTCCCGAACGAGGCGCTCTCCCTCAAGCAGGGCGCGGTCGTGCCCTGGGCGAAGAGCAACCCGCCGTCGCCCTATTACATGCAGGTCCTCGCCAGCCTGGCAGAGGAGTTTGGCTTCAGCCTTGATACCCCCTGGCAGGATCTGCCGGTCGAGGTGCGGATCGTTATCCTGCACGGCACCGCCGGCCGCCCGGTCAACCTCACCTTCATCGACGGGAAAAAGGCCTACACGGTCAAGAAGCCGTTCGAAGGCGTGATCGGCAACCTCAACCGCCGCATGCTGCAAACCGAAAGCGCCTGGATGCGTGAGGAGCTGGGCAAGTTCCAGACCGCGCAGCCGTGCGAAGTGTGCGAGGGCAAACGGCTCAAGCCCGAGGCGCTTTCGGTCAAGGTTGGCGGGGCAGACATCTCCTCGATCACGCGCCTGTCCGTCTCCGATGCGGTCGCATGGTTCGGCGCGCTCGATGGCCAGCTCACCAGCCAGCAAAGCCAGATCGCCCGCGCGATCCTGAAAGAGATCAACGAGCGGCTGGGCTTCCTCAACAACGTCGGGCTCGATTACCTCAACCTCGATCGCACCTCGGGCACGCTCTCGGGCGGGGAAAGCCAGCGCATCCGCCTAGCCAGCCAGATCGGCTCGGGCCTTTCGGGGGTGCTCTATGTCCTCGATGAACCCTCGATTGGCCTGCACCAGCGCGATAACGATATGCTGCTGATCACGCTCAAGCGGCTGCGCGATCTGGGCAATACGGTGATCGTGGTTGAGCATGATGAGGATGCAATCCGCGCCGCCGATCACGTGGTCGATCTGGGCCCCGGCGCCGGAGTCCACGGGGGGGAGATCGTCGCCCAAGGCACGCTTCAGGATATCCTGACAGCCAAGGACAGCCTGACCGGCCAATACCTTTCCGGTACCCGGCGGATCGAGGTGCCGGCCAAGCGCCGCAAGGGCAACGGCCACCACCTGACCGTGCACAATGCCCGCGCCAACAACCTGCGCGGGGTCACGGCGCAGATCCCGCTCGGCACCTTCACCTGCATCACCGGCGTTTCGGGTAGCGGAAAGTCCAGCCTCACGCTCGATACGCTCTATGCCGGCGCGGCCCGCGCGCTTAACGGCGCCCGCGTGATCGCTGGGGCGCATGACAAGATCACCGGCCTTGAGAAGTGTGACAAGGTGATCGAGATCGATCAAAGCCCGATCGGCCGCACCCCGCGCTCCAACCCCGCCACCTATACCGGCGCCTTCACCCAGATCCGCGACTGGTTCGCCGGCCTGCCGGAATCTGAGGCGCGCGGGTACAAGGCCGGGCGGTTCAGCTTCAACGTCAAGGGCGGGCGCTGTGAAAAGTGCCAGGGCGATGGCCTGATCAAGATCGAGATGCACTTCCTGCCCGACGTATACGTGACGTGTGAGGAATGCGGCGGCAAGCGCTACAACCGCGAAACGCTGGAGGTAAAGTTCAAGGGCCACTCGATCGCCGACGTGCTCGACATGACGATCGAGGACGCGGAAGAGTTCTTCAAGGCCGTTCCCCCGATCCGTGACAAGATGCACATGCTGAACGAGGTCGGCCTTGGCTACGTCAAGGTCGGCCAGCAGGCCACCACCCTCTCGGGCGGCGAGGCGCAGCGCGTCAAACTCGCCAAGGAACTCAGCCGCCGCTCAACCGGGCAGACGCTCTACATCCTCGATGAACCGACCACCGGCCTGCATTTTGAGGATGTCCGCAAATTGCTCGAAGTGCTCCACCGCCTGGTTGATCAGGGCAATTCGGTCGTGGTGATCGAACACAACCTCGATGTGATCAAGACGGCGGACTGGATCATCGACCTCGGGCCGGAAGGCGGCGTGCGGGGTGGGGAGATTGTGGCGGAGGGTACGCCCGAGCAGGTGGTGAAGGTGGAGCGTAGCTTTACCGGGCGGTATCTTGCGCCGTTGCTCGACCAGCAGTGATTGCCTGTCCCGGCCTTTTTCTGGGGCCAAAGCTGGTATAGGAGGTGGAGCGGATCTACCGGGCGGTATCTGGTGCGGATGTTTGTAAATGCTAGCTAAGACAAAAAAAGGGCGGAGAACTCTCCGCCCTTTTTGATTAGTTTGCTTCGCGGCGGCTTGGCAGACCAGTCGACCAACGGATCATGTCGGCAAGAATAGGGTAGATGTCATTGTGCTTTGCGCCAAAGCGCATGTATGAACCCTGGATAGAGCCAATGTCCCGATTAACTCCATCTTGGTCTTCGGGAAGGTAAGCGTCCAGGCCTTTGAGGTTCGCGTCGACCTTTTGGCCCTCAGTTAGATTATAGAAATTCCACATCGGGTTTGTATGGCTGAAGTCAACATCTGCAACCTTACTTAGAAACTCGGAAAACAGTTCTTCCGCATCTTCGGGACGACGGTTACTAAATTTGAGATCATATGTAATCTTTGCGAGCGCCTTGAGAACGACTGGCTGCGACGCAACAGTCTTTTCCTTAGCCCTGCTTTCGCCAAAGTTAGGAATTTCGGCGATACGTTGCCACAATTCCTGGATTGTCGGCTCCCGCGGCTCAACGACCGCAGGGGTCGCTCCCGAGATATTACCCTTATTCAGGAAGGCGATCGCATTGATTGCAACTACGTCCTTCAACAAAAGGGCACCGGTATCGTCCGACCAGTCCTTAGGTTCAACTTCAGTGATCGAAATCCCCAAGTCACTAACCAATTTGTTCTTGATAAAATGAGTAATCGGGTTTGAGCCATCGAACTGGAATGCAAGAGATGCGTCAACCTTTTTTCCTAGTCGATTCAGGTCATGGAATAACTGCCGTTCCTGGTCGATGTTGAGTCCGAGGTGAACTTCAACCGTGAGCGTCGCATAGGAACGAGCAGCTTCATAGGTCTCATTCCAAACCACCATTTCCTGTTCTGAAACAGCCTGCCCCTTGTTTGGGTAAAGCACTGCGCCCTTACTTGGATAGCGACCTGTTTGACGGACACCCTCAAGGAACTCGATGCAAAGGTCTGCAGCGTGCCGACGGTGTTGGCCGTCGATCACCCACAGGATGTGTCGCTCCGCAAGAAAGACTTTGAACCCTGCGGTTTCTCCCTGCCACTCCATGCGAACGCCACGGATGTCGGCACCGCCTTCAGAAACACCGCGAATATTACATACGAGCGGCTGCAATGAAAAGTAGGGCTGCTCGCCTAGCAGGCGCATGAGTTGCTGGAACGTCTCCGGCACTTCCTTGTCTGCGGCTTGTCGACGCAGCATCGCCGCAGAGATGAGACCCTTCAGCATATACCCTGCGAGTTTTTTTGCGTGCGTTTCGTCTAGCTTGCGCTGCGCGACAGGTCCAACCTCGCGATCATTAGCAACGTCTGAAATTTCCTTGAATTGGCGGAAAGGCACGGACATTGTGAACACGCGGTGGCCGAGGTTGTGACCAATGAAAACCTTGTAAGGCTTCTCGTTCACGTCGCCCGCACCCGTAAGGGCGTCCAGACTATCGAGCCCTTGGAGGCTATTGGGGGCGACAATTGGGGTGGGCAATTCGCCGTTCTTCG
Organism: Novosphingobium sp. APW14; assembly: GCF_032337075.1. Lineage (NCBI taxonomy): Bacteria > Pseudomonadati > Pseudomonadota > Alphaproteobacteria > Sphingomonadales > Sphingomonadaceae > Novosphingobium > Novosphingobium sp. APW14. The sequence goes on along the minus strand of NZ_JAVYAB010000004.1, from coordinate 55,078 downwards.
TGTACATAGTTTTTCCATCTCTGTGTTGCACCTGACGGGCTGGTTTTGCTGATCTCACCCCAGGTGTTCGAGATAAATGTCCCAGGGATCTTTTTTTGTCAATCAAAAAATATCCCTGGGATTATTTTAATCTTCTGGCGAGCGGTTATTCCCGAAATCTGCGGTCTCTCAGTGTGGCTCAGCCAGGCTGTGCGTTCCAAAGCGTGCGAATCTTGAAGGTCTCATGTTTTCAGTAGCATAAGCGCGTCGGTTCAAGAAATTTGGATGGAGTTCCTGACTTGTGCCGAGATAACTGCTCGCTGTTATCATCAGTGGTTCTGGAAAAGAGTGGCAGCAACAGATTGGCCTGGTCGACTTTGCGATACCGTCCAGTTTCCCAATCTGCCCCATTTTCCTACTCCCCCAAAATCCGATAATTGGACCGGTTTCCCTGCACGCTAACCGCGAGGTGAACCATGTCCGACCTTCCGCCCTCTTCCGCTCCGCACGCTGCCCACCCCGCTGCGGCGAGCGCCGCCGCAGGCGACGCAAGTCTCGCGCCGCTTTCGCAGGCGGGCGTAGAGGGCATGAACGCTGCGCCGGCCGCTCAGCGCTACAACCGTTGGACCCGCGCGCGGATGGTGGCCTTTTTGCGCGAGCTGGCGGCCACCCAGTCAGTCTCGGCGGCGGCGGCGGCGGTGGGGATGAGCCGGTCGGCGGCCTATAGCCTGCGCAAGCGGCTGGAGGATGATCCCTTTGCCCTGGGCTGGGACCTGGCGCTGGAATGCGGGATGCAGGCGCTGGCCCAGGCGGTGATGGAACGCGCGCTCCACGGGCAAGAGGTCCAGCATTTCTATCACGGAGAGCTGGTGGGCATCACCCGCCGCTATGACAACCGGCTGGCGCAATGGGTGCTGGAAAATCCCCTGCGGGTCGGGCGCAGCCCGCTGGCGCGCGAATTTGCGATCGGGTTTGAGCGGGTGCTGGAGCAGGTCGCAGCGGGCTGAACGGGGTCCGGCGTTTTTTGTTTCGGCTGGGCCGCCGATGCCGGGGCAATGGCCCAAAAGCCGCGCAAATGTGCCGAAAACCGGCTGTTGGAAAAAGTGGACGCAGTGTCCACTCTGTCCACTTTCGCAGGGCGGGTCGGGCCTAGCGGCTGTGCATGGCCGGGGTGCCGAGCGGGCGGGGCCCCTGGCAATCGACCGCCAGCACCGCGGCGCGGCGCAGGGCGGGGGCGGGGTGGTCTCGCCCCCGGCCGACAAAGCGAAAGATGCTGACCGCGCGGGTCAGGTCATAGCCGGCGCGGCAGGCCAGCAGCGCGCCCAGCCGGTCCGCCGCCAGTTCGGCCTCCACGCTGCTGCCGCGGTGGCCCAGGTACCAGTGGGCAATCTCGTGCCCGGCCAACAGGGCAAATTCGTCGTCGCTCAACCGGGTGGTGGCGCCGTGGGTAAAGGCAATCTGTCCCGCCAGGCTGCGGCTGTTGACCGCCTTGCCGCGGGTGACGGTGAAGTTCGGCAGGCAGGGGCCCTCGCTCCCGTCGGCATGGTACATCCGGCATTCGGGCAGGCCCTGCGCCGCCACCTTCAGGGCAATCGCCTGGCGGTCATCGGGCAGCAGCATGGCACCAAGCATGGCAGTAAGGACAGAGAGGACCATGGGGGCTCCACCGGCGGCGTCCTATGGAAAACGACCGCGCGGCAGACTTGTTCAGTCCTGCCTGCACAACAATTCAGGAAAACCCGTAGAAGCCGCAGTTTCGCGTCCGGTTCGGCCCGGATTGCAACCGGATCGGATGGGCTGTCAGCCCGGGCGGCGCGTGCTTTCGCGGGCCAGCAGCGTCACCGGTACGCGGCGATCGGTGTTCGGTTCGCCGGCGATGGTCGCCAGCAGCTTGTCAACCAGCATGGCCCCGGCGGCGGCGAAGTCTGGCTGGATCGAGGACAGCGGCGGCATGGCATTGGCGCTGGCGCGGATCCCGTCGAACCCGATCAGGCCCAGCTGGCCGGGCACGGTGATCCCGGCCTCGGACAGTTCGCGCAGGGTACCCAGCGCGATCTCGTCACAGACGGCGAAGATCGAATCGCAGGGCAGGCCATCCGCGATCAGCTGGCGCGCGGCGCGGCGGCCTTGCTCCTCGCGGGACAGGCCTTCCTCGATCTCGACCAGCCGCGGGGTCAGCCCGGCTTCCTGCATGGCCTGGCAATAGCCGTCGTACCGCTCCTTGAACTGGCGCTGGAGCGAGCCTTCGGAGCCGATGCAGGCCGGGGTGCGATAGCCCGCCTCGATCAGGTGGCGGGTGGCGAGCAGGGCCCCGGCGTGGTTGTCGCTGCGGATCCAGTCCAGCTCGTCAAACGGGCTGCCCCAGCAGACCATTCGCGTCCCGCCCAGGCCCAGATCGCGGTAATAGGTCCAGGCCGGCAGGTTCTGGGTCGTGCCGATCACGATCAGGCCATCGGCGCGGCGGCGGTCCTCATAGCGGCCAGAGAGGTTCTCCGGCCCGTCCTGGAACGAAACCAGCGTCTCGTACCCGCGGGTCGAGGCGGCGGCGCAGACCGTGCCGAGCAGCGAATAGGTAAAGGGGTTAAGGTCCTTGCGGTCCTCATCCGGGCGGCAGATCACCACCACGGCCAGCGTGGCGGTGCGACCAGAGCGGAGGCGGGCGGCGTTCTCGTCCACCGCATAGTTCAGGCGGCGGGCGGCTTCGAACACGCGGTTGCGGGTTGTCTCGCTGACCACCGGGTCCCCGGCCAGCGCGCGGCTGACGGTGGACTGGCTGACGCCGGCCTCGGCCGCCACGTCGAACGACGTGACGCGGAAAGCGCGGGGCTTGGTGGAGGTGCCGTCAGCCATGGGGTCGGGGTTACATCGCCGAGATGCCGCCGTCGAGCTTGAGCTCGGCGCCGGTCATGAAGCGGCTCTCGTCGCTGGCAAGGTATAGCACGCCATTGGCGATGTCGTCTGGCTGGCCGACGCGCTTCAGTGGGATCTGGCGGGCCAGCTTGTCCATGATCACGTCCTTGGGCTTGCCGGTGTTGGCGGCCATGCCATCGAGGATCGGCGTGTCGACGAAGGTGGGGTGGACCGAGTTGCAGCGGATGTCCCAGCCCATCTTGGCGCAATAGAGCGCGACCGACTTGGACAGCATCCACACCGCCGCCTTGCTGGCGTTGTAGCCGGGCATGGTGTCAGACGCGATCAGACCGGCGATCGACGAGATGTTGATGATCGAGCCGGGCTGGTTGTCCTTCAGCAGCGGCAGCGCCTTCTGGCAGCCAAGGAAGACCGAGTCGACGTTAACCGCAAAGCCCTTGTGCCATTCGGCCAGGGTGCAGGTTTCGATATTGCCACGCACCCCGATCCCGGCATTGTTGACGAGGACCGAGAGCCCGCCCAGCTTGGCCGCGGCCACTTCGATCGCGGCGATCCACTGGTCTTCGCTGGTGACGTCAAGCTTGACGGAGAATGCGGTTCCGGCGCCCAGTTCGGCATTGATCGCCTCAGCCTGCGCTGCGGCGCCTTCGGCATTGATATCGGCCAGCAGCACGGTTGCGCCCTCGCGCGCCAGCATCATCGCCTGGGCCGCGCCCAGTCCCTGTGCCGCGCCGGTGATCAGCGCCTTCTTGCCTGCAACCCGTCCTGCCATGTGGTCCTCTCCCTCTCTCGCCCGCTTGGATAGCGGCATTGCGCAGCCTTGGCGAGGGGGGCGCGCGGCGCTTTACCCGATCAGTTCGGGGCCAAGCAGGAGCAGCAGCTTCACGTCCATCGCATCGCCCATCGCCCGGCGCTCGGCAATGAAGGCGGATAGCCGGGTTCGGGGCACGCGGTGAACAGTGATCTGCTCGCTCTCGGTCCCGCCGCCGGGGCCGACCTGTGTCAGGTCATGCGCGCGCAGCAGGGTGAAGCTTTCGCTGACCATGCCGGGGGAAGAATGGAAATCGCCTAGCACCTCGATCCGCCCGGCGCGATAGCCGGTTTCTTCCTCAAGCTCACGCGCTGCAGCCTCGGTTGGGTCCTCGCCCTCGGTCTCGTCGCCGATCAGGCCGGCGGGCAGCTCGATGCAGGCCCGGCCCAACGGCACGCGGTACTGCTCGACCAGGATGACGTTGTCTTCCGCATCGATGGCGATGATCACGGCGGCGCGGATGCCCCGCGCCCGGCTGACATACTCCCACCGGCCGCGGGTCTTGGCGACGATGTACTTGCCTTCCCAATGGACCTGCTCAGGCAGGTCGCGGTCGTCGTGGCTCATACCTCGATCACCCGGTCGGGCAGCTCGTTCTGGTCATCGGCGGCGCGGGGGAAGTGCTGGGCGAGGACTGCCCCGACCTTTGCAATCGCTCCCGTCAGGCCGGCCGCCAGATCATCGGCACGGATGCCTTGCAGCAAGGCAGCCATCGCCTCGCCCCAGACCTCGGGGCTGACCTTCCCGGCGATGGCAGCATCAGCCACGATCTCGGCCCGGTGCTCGGCCAGACTGACGTAGATCAGAATGCCGGTGCGGCCATGGGTGCGGCGCTCGGCCCCGATTTTGAAACAGGCCTCGGCCCGGGCCCGGACGCGGGCGGCCTTGATGAAGCCGGGCACCAGCCAGAATTTGAGCGGCTGCCACAGTTGCAGCACCACCATGCCCAGAAACTTCAGGATCGCGACCGTCGCCGCCAGGGTGAAAATCCCCTGCGGTGTCCACTCGCGCCCCCAGTCGCCCAACACGCGGTCGTAAAGGCCAAGGTAGAAGCCCGGGAACAGCGAGAGCACTGTCAGCGCAGTCATCGCCACCAAGGCCGCCCAGGCGAGGGCGACGTCGGCATAGCCGTCCGAGCGCTCGGTGACGATAGTCACGATCTCGCCCGCGCTGCTCGCCTCGGCTGCGGCGACCGCAGCGGAGACCGTGTCGTGCTCCGCAGGCGTCAGGTGGATTGTTTGTCCAGCCATCACCAGCTCCCCGATGCGCCGCCGCCGTCGAAGCCGCCGCCGCCGCCCCCAAAGCCGCCGAAGCCGCCGCTTCCGCCACCACCGAAATCGAAGCCGCCACCGCGACCACCGCCGCGACTGGCGTGGTGGGCGATCTCGCTCAGACCCCAGAGGATAACTCCAGGATCAATTCCGCTTCTGCGATACCCGCGCCGACCTCGCCGACCGAACATAAGCATGAAGAACAGGATCATCATGATCCAGAATACCACCGCCCCTCCGCTAGGTTCGTCACGACCACGGACCGCCTCTGCCGCGGCGGCAGCTTCGGCCACGGCCTTCGCATCGGCCGGATCGCGGCTAAGCTGGGCCATGATTGCGTCGACCCCGGCACCGATCCCGCCGGCCATGTCGTTCGCCTTGAACCGTGGCGCGACCGTGTCGCGGATGATCCTGCCGGCGAGGACATCGGGCAAGCGTTCCTGCACCCCTCGCGCGGCGTGAATGCGGATCTTCCGCTCAGTGGGGGCGATAAGAAACAGGATGCCCTGCTCGCTTTCCGCACCGCCAATGTCCCAGGTCTCGGCCAGTTGCTGGGCATAGGCATCGACCGGCAGGTCATCGAGCGAAGTCACCGTGGCGACGATGATCGCCCGGCCGGTTTCCTGGTTGTAGGCGCGCAACCGCGCATCAAGCGCGGCCTCGTCCGCATCCGGAATGATCGTAGCGGCATCAAGGACTGGGCCGGCAGGCCGATCCGGCAATTTGGCCAAGGCGCTCGTACTGGCCATCGCCAAAGTCAGCGATGCCAGCACGGCCCAAAGCCACACGGTGATCCGGCGCATCGGGCGTCTCTCTACCGCGATGTCCTGTTACTGCGCTGCTGCGGCGGACGAAGCGGGGCGCGCGGAGTTATCATTGGCTGGTGCCCCGGCGGGAGCGGCAGGGCCAGTCCCGAAATCGACCTTCGGCGCGGCTGAGGCGCCGGGATCAGCCTTGAACGGCACCATTGGCTTGGCACCGTGGATCAGCTTGGCGCCGATCGCATCGGGGAAGGTGCGGATCGTGGTATTATAGTCCTGCACGGCTTCGTTGTAGCGGGTGCGGGCCACATTGATACGGTTTTCGGTCCCTTCCAGCTGGACCATCAGGTCGGCAAAGCGCGCCTGGCTCTGCAGCTGCGGATAGCTCTCAACCACGGTGCGCAGCTGGCCGAGGGCCTGGGTCAGCTGGTTCTGGGCATTCTGGAACTTCTCGAATGTCGCCGGGTCTGAGAGGTCCTCGGTCCGCACGTTGATTGAGGTCGCTGCGGCGCGGGCGTTGGTGACATTGGTCAGGATCGTCGTTTCCGATGCCGCGGCCCCCTTGGTGGTCTCTACCAGAGCCGGGACCAGGTCGGCCCGGCGCTGATAAGCGCTTTCGACATCGGCCCACTTGGCCTTGGCGTTTTCCTCGGCAGTTGGCACGGAGTTGATCCCGCAGCCCGCCAATGCGGCGGCGGCGGCGGCAACGAGGGCAAAACGGCCAAATCGACGGGCAATGGCTGCGGTCATGTGATGCGTTCCTCTTTCACGGGCGGCGTTGGGGCCGGGCCAGATGCAGGATGTAGCGTGCGCCGGGGCCGGTTCAAGCGGCAGACGCAAAAATCCCGCATGCGCAATTGATTATTGCCGCACCGAAAGACTAATGGCAGTTTATACGTATCTTTGAGATCAGGCGAAGGGGACACGTTCCATGCTGAGTGAATTCAAGGCCTTTCTGTCGCGAGGCAATGTGCTTGACCTTGCGGTCGGCGTGATCATCGGGGCCGGGTTTGGCAAGATTGTCTCCTCGCTGACGGACGACGTGCTGATGCCAGTGATTGGCTTCCTTACCGGCGGGGTCGATTTTTCGAACAAGTACACTGTGCTCGCGGGAGATGTCGCCGCTGGGGCAACGTTGGCAGCCGCCAAGGCGGCGGGTGCGACCGTGATTGCCTGGGGCAGTTTCATTACCGCCGTTATCAACTTTGTGATTTTGGCTTTCGTGATTTTCCTGATCGTGCGCCAGGCCAACAAGATCGTGCCACCACCTGCCGGCGGCCCTAGCGAGGTGGAACTGCTGAGCGAAATTCGGGATGCACTCAAGAAGGGCTGATTTGGGAAAACAGTTGGCTGGAAGGGCGGGGGCTTGCTCCCGCCCTTTTCATTTGGCCCCAGGCTCCCTATATCCGTTTTGCCGGGTTCGCCCGGCTATGGCGATAAACTGCGGCGTGCAATAGGCGCAGCGGACCCGGGGGCGGTACCCGGCGGCTCCACCATTGTCTCCTTCCCTCTCGGGAGGGGGCCTGCTCCGGCAGGGACAATGACGGGGCCGAACTAGGATCGACGTGTGTTGAAAAGCGCTGTTTTTGCCCGGGCTGAGTAACCCGTTCAAGGCTCAAAACTCACAAGTGCCAACGATAACGAAGCACTTGCTCTTGCTGCGTAATTCTAGGGCCTAGCGGCCTGAAGTTACACTACCAAGAACGGGGTCCGGGGCGTACCTTGCAACAGAAACGCCCCACTATTCCCCTCAGTGTGCCGGGAATTGGGCGAGATCCCTCTCAAGTTTCACGCAGTCGAGGATTTTTGCGCCGGCCATGAACACGGTGCCAGTGCAGGCCAGGAACAGCAGCAAGCCGCCAATGCCTGGAAAACGCGCCAGATAGATCGAACCCCGCTCCACCGCGCCGAGCGCGAGCGCGTATATGATCAGGTAGGCCTCAAGCGAGGTTTTGATCACGAACAACTGGCCGATCTTACGAAGCATGGTCTTGCGCACCGCCTCAACAGGTATGGGAATGCCCTCCATGCCAAAGCAGGACAATCGCGCAAGGGACTGGTTAACTGCCTGTCCCATTGTTAGCCACTTGGACTTTAACCGAACTCAGCAAAATCAAGCGTTGCCAGCAATGCCTGGCGCGCAGCGATGATGCGCATTGCAAGTGCCGGATCGCCGATTTGGTCGGCACCAATCGATGCCGGCCAATGTTCGGTGACGACAGCTTCGATCCTAGCGATCTTCTTCTCGTCGAGCAGAAAGCGCTGATCGATCGTCGCTGGATCGGCGACAACCCTTAGCCGCAAGCAGGCTGGTCCTCCACCATTGGCCATCGATTGCCGGACGTCGACCGGCATGACCCGACGGATCGGGCCGTTGCTCGCAAGCATCCCGTCCAACCAGGCCCGGACCTTGGGGTGCTCCCAGGCTTCGAGCGGGATCACCAGGCCCATCTCGCCCGAGGGCAGGGTAAGGAGCTGGGCGTTGAACAGGTAGCTCTTGATCGCATCGGCCAGGCTGACCGCTGCGGCCGGCACGATCACGATCTCCGCCTCCGGCAGCAGATCGCGGATCGCGCCATAGGTGCCCTCAGGATCGGCGAAAGCCAGTTCATGCGTGAAGAGCACCCGCTCATTCGCGACGGCGACGACGTCGTTGTGGAATGCTCCGGCGGCGATGGCTTCCGGATTCTGCTCGACAAATAGGGTGCGCGCTGGATCAATGCCGTGCAGGCGGGCCACCGCGCGGCTGGCCTGTTCATGCTGGCGCGCGGGGAATGGCCCGCCGCTTTTGCCGTAAACGAAGATTTCGATCCCCGGATCGCCATGACTGGCGCTCATCCGCATGTGATTGGCCGCGCCCTCGTCGCCGAAGCAGGCGGGCACGGCATCGTGGACGGCAAAGTGCTCTGGATTAGCAAAGGCCAGGCGCAACTGCTTCACTGTGTCAGGCCATTCCTGGCTGCGGTGCGGCATAGTGACAAGGTTCGCGGCGGTCAGGTGACAGCGCCCATCAGCCGTATCAGGGGCAGGCGAGACTGTCGCGGCATTGGCCGTCCACATCGCGCTGGCTGACCAGGCGGCGGCCAGCAGGCGGCGGTCCTCGCTGCCGTTTGCGCCAATTGCCGAGAGAAAGGCGCCGTTGGGCCGGGGCAGGGGCAGCAGGAAGCCCTGAACCAACCCCAATGCCAGGTTGTGGCGCATCTTGCTGAGCCCTTGCAGCGCTGCCGCGCGCGGAAAGCTTGTGTCACCTGCGTTGTTGGCAGAGGCGATGTTGCCAAGGCTGAGCCCGGCATAGTTGTGGCTTGGCCCGATGATCCCGTCAAAGTTGATCTCAACCAGGCTCATGGCTCAGCCCCGCGCGACGTGAGTGACGGTCATGCCCGGTTCTACGCCCAGCAGCGCTGCGCAGGCGGGATCCAACGCAATCCCGCCTTCGCGCGGATCGACCCAGCCATAGGCGGTGCGGAAATCGGCCAATTTGCCGATCGAGACCAGACGCTTCTCGCCTGACTTGTTATCGCCGAGGTTCCCGTCAAGCGCGACAACGGCTTCGTCCTTTGCCTCGCGGATTGAGCGGATCTGGTCGGTCCGTACGGTCATGGTCGGGCCGCCATCAAAGATGTCGATGTAGCTTTCCCAGGCGAAGCCTTCTTCCTCCAGCATCCGCATCGCGGCGCGGCCGGAAGGGTGGGGCACGCCGATGACCGCCTTGGCCGCTTCAGACAGCATGGCAATGTAAACCGGATGCTTGGGCATAAGATCGGCGATGAACTGGTTGCCATGCTTGGCGTTGAACTCGTCCGCATCCTGAAAATTCATACCAAAGAAGCGCCCGGCAACCCCATCCCAGAACGGTGAACCACCGGCCTCGTCGATCACCCCGCGCAGTTCGGCCAGGCAGCGGTCGGCAAAGCGCTGGCGGTGGTTGCGGATGAACAGATAGCGGCTGCGGGCAATCAGCATACCGAGGCCGCCGGCCCGCTCACCGGGGTGCAGGAACAGGCCGCCGACTTCACTTACACCCTCAAGATCGGTCGATAAGTTAAGGATATCAGCACGAAAAGTTCGCCCCAGCTCTTCGCTGTGCTGGGTCAGCGCACCAATCCGGTAGGAATAGAACGGCCACTTCAATCCGACGGCGGAGAAGATCTGGCAGGTGCCGCGCACTTCACCGGTGGCGGTGTTTTCCAGCACGAAAACGAACAGGTCATCGCCCACTTCATCCGCGGTGCGGGAAAAGGCGGCAGCGCCGCGCTCCAACTTGGCGGTCAGCGCCTTGCGATCGGGTGGCAGGTTGGTGAAGCCGCCACCGGTCCGCTTGGCCATCTCGTAGAGGTGCTGCAGGTCATCGGCTTTGGCTGCGCGGATCACGAAGGTCACAAGGTTACTCCGGTAGCAAGTCGGTGCAGAACAAGGGCGGAAAGCTTGGCGCGCTCGGCCAGGCTTGGGACAATCAGGAACTCATCCGGCGAATGGATCGCGCCGCCGCGCACGCCCATCGTGTCCACCACGGGCACACCGCAGGCGGCGATGTTGTTGCCATCGCAGACCCCGCCAGAGCTTTGCCAGCGGATCGTTTGGCCCAGCGCCGCGCCGCAATCCCGCACCAGTTCGAACAGGCGCTCGGCTGGCGGATCGAGCGGCTTGGGCGGGCGGCTGATCCCGCCATGGCGATGGATCGCCACCCCATGTTCGGCCGCAACGGCCGCGATCAGCTGCTGGACCTGTTGTTCGAACCACTCCGCCAGCTGGGTATTCATCGGGCGGATGTTGAAACGCAGCACGGCATGATCGGGCACGACATTGTTGGCGCTGCCGCCATCAATCTTTGCGGGATTGATGCTGAGGCCCTCCCGTTCGAGCGCCTTGAGGCCCAGCGCGAGTGCGGCCGCCGCGACAATGGCATTGCGCCCATCCTGCGGATTTCGTCCGGCGTGGGCGGACTTGCCTGTCACGATCAGGCTGTAATTCCCGCTGCCGCCGCGCGCGCCAGCCAAGGTTCCATCAGGCAAGGCTGAGGGTTCGTAAGTCAGCGCGGCAATCTTGCCCGCCGCCAGTTCGGCAATCAGCGGGGCGGAGGAAAGGCTGCCGGTTTCCTCGTCTGAATTGAGCAGCACATCATAGCCCACGCCCGCTGCGGCGGGGCTGCCTTCAAAGGCCTTGAGCGCGGCGAGGATGACCGCGATCCCGCCCTTCATATCAGCCACGCCGGGGCCGTTCAGGGTTTCTTCGTCCAGCCAGCGGGGGGCTTGAAAGGCGTGGTCGGGCGGGAAGACCGTGTCCATGTGCCCGGTCAACAGGAACCGGCGGTTGGCTTTGGGGCGGACGCGCAGCACCATGTGTTGGCCATAGGCAACCTCCAGCCCGCGCCCATCGGGTGCCACTGCTTCAACCTTCGCGGGGGCGACCAAGGCAACCTCGCCCGGCAGGGCCGCGAATGCATCGGCCAATATCGCAACATATTGCGCCAGCCCGGACAAGTTGCCCGTGCCGGTATTGATGGCGCTCCAGGCCAGCACCTGATCCAGCATCGGCGCGGCATCGACGCTGGCGATCAGCGCGGCTTCGGCGGAGGTAAGTTGTTGCATGTGTTACCACCACTAGCCGAGGCGAGAGGGGGTTCCAACCCCTGTCCGGCAAGACCCGTTGCCATCCCTTCGCACATGCGGCATAGGCTGGGAAATTCCTCCCCGGGATCGTTGATGTAACACGCGCCAGCAGATCATCGTGCTGCGCGCTCCATGTTGTGTGAGGTACAATGAGCGATCGGGTTGAGAAGTCGGGCCTGCAAGTGGATGCGGCACTGGCCGCCTTTATCGAGAACGAGGTCGTAAAACCGCTGGGTCACGATCTGGGCCAGTTCTGGACCGGCTTTGCGGCGCTGGTGGAGCGCTTCGGTCCGGTAAACCGCGCGCTGCTGGCCAAGCGGGAAGACCTGCAAGCCCGGATTGATGCCTGGCACAAGGCGCGCGCTGGCCAGCCGATCGACGCTTCCGAGTATCAGGCCTTCCTGCGCGAAATTGGCTACCTTGTGCCGGAGCCTGCGCCTTTTTCAGTCACCACGCAGAACGTCGATCCTGAAATCGCCACCATGGCAGGCCCGCAGCTGGTTGTGCCGGTGCTCAATGCCCGGTTCCTGCTCAACGCAGCCAATGCCCGGTGGGGCAGCCTCTATGACGCCTATTACGGCACCGATGCACTCGATGCCCCGCCCGCCCGCCCGGGTGGCTACGACGAAGCGCGCGGCGGAGCGGTGATCGTTGCGGTTCGCAAGTTCCTCGATTCCGCCATCCCCGGTTGGGAAGCAGCGCTCGCGGGCGGGTCCAGCGAACACCTGATCGCGACCAAGCCGGGTGGCTACCTGTTCCGCCACAACGGTCTGCACATCGAAGTGGTGGTTGATCGCGATCACCCGGTCGGCAAGACCGATCCGCTCGGCATTGCCGATGTTTTGCTGGAATCGGCGCTGACCACGATCTGTGACCTGGAGGATTCGATCGCGGCGGTCGATGCCGAGGACAAGCTGAATGCCTATCGCAACTGGCTGGGCGTGATTCGCGGCGATCTGGCCGAAACCTTTGAGAAGGGCGGGCGCACGATGACCCGCAGGCTCAATGGTGACCGCACCTGGGGTGATCTGATCCTGCCCGGGCGCAGCCTGCTGTTCGTGCGCAATGTCGGCCACCTGATGACCAACCCGGCGATCCTGCTGGCCGATGGCAGCGAGATTCCGGAAGGGATCATGGACGCGGTCATCACCAGCGCGATTGGCGCGCATGACCGGGCCGGGCTGTGCAAGTACGGCAATGGCCGCCACGGCAGCATCTACATCGTCAAGCCCAAGCAGCATGGCCCTGAGGAGTGCGCCTTCACCAACGACCTGTTCGATGCGGTCGAAGATCTGCTCGGCCTGCCGCGGCACACCGTGAAGGTGGGCGTGATGGATGAGGAGCGCCGCACATCGGCCAACCTTGCCGCCTGCATCCACGCGGTGAAGGACCGGATCGTGTTCATCAACACCGGCTTCCTCGACCGCACCGGGGATGAAATCCATACTTCGATGCGCGCAGGTGCGATGATCCGCAAGGCCGACATGAAGGCCTCGTCCTGGATCGCCGCTTACGAAGCGCGCAACGTCCAGATCGGCCTGTCCTGCGGGCTTTCGGGCAAGGCGCAGATCGGCAAGGGCATGTGGGCCGCGCCCGACCTGATGGGCGAAATGATGGTCCAGAAGATCGGCCACCCGAAGTCAGGCGCCAACACCGCCTGGGTGCCGTCGCCCACCGCCGCGACGCTCCACGCGATGCATTACCACGCGGTCGATGTGTTCGCCGTGCAGCAGGAATTGGCCGACAAGCCCACCCCGGGCCTCGAACCGCTGTTGGCCGTGCCCTTGGCGCAGGGTACCAACTGGTCGGAAGACGAAGTTCGGGCCGAGCTCGACAACAACGCCCAGGGCCTGCTTGGCTATGTCGTGCGCTGGATCGACCAGGGCGTAGGTTGCTCCAAGGTGCCGGACATTAACGACGTGGGCCTGATGGAAGACCGCGCCACCTTGCGTATTTCATCGCAGCACATGGCCAACTGGCTGCTCCATGGCGTCTGCACCAAGGATCAGGTGATGGACAGCCTGCGCCGCATGGCCGCCAAGGTCGATGCCCAGAACGTCGGCGATCCGCTTTACGAGCCGCTGGTGGGGAACGAGGACGCCCCGGCCTTCCGCGCGGCTTGCGATCTGGTGTTCAAGGGTGTCGAACAGCCGAGCGGCTATACCGAGCCGCTGCTTCACCAGTGGCGGCGGGTTAAGAAGGCGGGTTAGGACAGCGCGCGCGCCAGGCCGACGAACTCCGCAACGCTGAGCGTTTCGGCACGGCGTTGCGGATCGATGCCAAGACTTTCCAATGCTTCGAGCGCGCCGGGCAGACCCTTCAGGCTCTGGCGCAGCATCTTGCGGCGCTGGCCGAAGGCGGCTTCGGTCACGCGTTCGAGCATCCGCGCCGAAACACCCTGCGGCATATCGGCAGGTGTGACATGGATCACGGCGCTCATCACCTTGGGTGGCGGAGTGAAAGCGCTGCGGTGAACCTTCATCGCGATCTTGGCGTTGGACCGCCACTGGGCCAGCACGGCAAGGCGGCCATAGGCATCGCTGCCGGCTTCGGCGACGATCCGCTGGGCAACCTCAAGCTGGAACATCAGCGTCAGGCTGGCCCATTGCGGCGGCCAGTCCTGGCCAGACAGCCAGCCGGTGAACAGCATGGTGCCCACGTTGTAGGGCAGGTTGGCAACGACGTGGAACGGGCCTTCGAGCCCGTGATCGATCTTGGTTGCATCGCCTTCGATCACCCTGAGCTGGCTCGGGAAGGCTTCGCTCAGTTCGGCAAGAGCGGGGAGGCAGCGGCGGTCCATCTCGATCGCGGTAACCTGCGCGCCGGCGCGGAGTAGCGCACGGGTCAGCCCGCCGGGGCCGGGACCGATTTCAAGGACCTGCTGGCCCTTGAGCTTGCCCGGGATCGCGGCAATCCGGTCAAGCAGTTGCTCATCGAACAGGAAGTTCTGGCCAAGCGCCTTGGAAGCGAACAGGCCGTGCCGGTTGATGACATCGCGTAAGGGTGGGAGATTAACTGTCACCCGACCTCCCTAGCCGTTCGTGTCGAGCGAAGTCGAGACACGTTGCGCACAGGTGTCTCGACCTCGCTCGACACGAACGGGTTTTCAGGTTTGGCCGCGGCGAACCGCGATCTCGCCAGCCATGCGGATCGCGGCGATGGTGGCGCCGGGATCGGCCAGCCCCTTGCCGGCAATGCCAAAGGCTGTCCCGTGGTCAGGGCTGGTGCGCACGATGGGCAGGCCGAGTGTGACATTGACGCCTTCGTCAAAGTCCAGCGCCTTCAGCGGGACCAGCGCCTGATCGTGGTACATGCAAAGCGCCGCATCAAAGGTGGCGCGGGATCGGGGTGTGAACAGCGCGTCGGCCGGGTGTGGGCCGGTGGCTTCGATGCCCTCGGCCCGCAAGGCGGCAATGGCCGGGGTGATGACAGCGCCATCCTCATGCCCCATCCGTCCGTCCTCCCCCGCATGCGGATTGAGCGCGGCTATGGCCAGGCGGGGGCGATCAATACCGAAGTCCTGTGCCAATGCGCGGGCGACAATCCGGGCCTTGCGGAGAATCAAGTCAGCGGTGATCAGGGCGGGAACCGCGGACAATGCGACGTGGACCGTAAGCGGCACCGTCCGCAGTGTCGGTCCGGCGAGCATCATCACGGCGTCCTCAGCCGCGATCCCGCAGGCCGCGGCGACGAACTCGGTTTGACCGGGGTGGGCGAAGCCGACCTCTGCCAGCAATGATTTGGCGATCGGCGCGGTGACAATGCCCCAGCAATCGCCGCTACGGGCCAATTCGGTGGCTTCGGTTAGCGAGGCGAGGGCCAGTTCGGCACCTGTGCGGTCAGGAGATCCGGGCCGATAGTCACCATCAGCGCCGGCCAAGACGGGCAGCATGAAGTCAAAACACTCCAGGGCTTCGGCCGGATGGAACACTTCGCGAATTGGCACGGAAAGCCCGCGCATTTGGGCTGCCGCTGCGATCACTTCAGCTCCGCCAGCCACCACGAACGGCGGCAGCAGCTTCGCCTCGCGCGCGGCCCAGGCAGCCGCGATCAGTTCCGGACCAACCCCCGCCGGATCGCCCAGCGATACGACGAGTGCCCCCTCGCTCATCGTGCGATCAGTCGTAATCGATCACGGCGTCACGCCGCAGGTCGCGCAGATAGGCCTGGGCGCGCTTGTTGACGCGCTCATCTTCGATCTGGCCCTGGATCTGCTCGAAGTTCGGTGCGGTTGCGTCCTTCGGATCATCGCGGCCGCACAGCATCAGCACCCGCACCCCGTCCTGGATCGAACCGAATGGAGGGGTGACTTCACCCAAGGTCATTCCCAAAACCATGTTCTGAAGCGGCCCGGGCAGGTCACGGGCCTTTATCTGGTCATTGGTAACCACTTCGGCCCCCTGCTGCTGGGCGATGGAATCAACCGTCCCGCACCCTCGCGCGGAGCGGACCGCTTCAGCAAAACCGCGGGCTTTGGCCGTAGCTTGAGCGTCCGTCGTGCCTGGTGCAAAGCTGATCGAAAGCTGCTTGAGGCTGAGCACGGCGTCACGCGGATCGGCGGTCAGCACCTGGCGCTTGTCGATCAAAGCGACGATCGAAAAGCCGCCACGGATCTCAATTGGGCCGGCTAGCTGGCCGGCCTGCAGGCTTGTGAGTGCAGCACCGAGCTCTGCCGGCAACTGGCCAAGGCGCACCCAGCCAAGATCGCCGCCAACCGACGCGGTAGACGCCTCGGAGAACTGGCGGGCGTAACCCACAAAGCTGCCACCAGCGCGGAGCTGTTCGACAATGCGGGTGGCATTGGCCAGGACCGCATCGCGGTTCTCCGACGTGGCTGAGAGGAAAATTTCGCCGACACGGTATTCTTCGGTGCCCTTGGCATCCTGCATGCGCTTCAGCACTTCGCGCACTTCATCGTCCGAAACGTTGACGAAGGGCTGGACGTTGCGTCGCAGCAGCCGCTGCCAGGACAGTTCGCCGCGAATTTGGCGTTTGAGCGAGGCCGGTGCGGAACCGATTTTGGCAAGGTAGGCGTCCATTGCCTTGGGGTCTTGGCCAAAGTTCTGACCAGCGATGCGTGTATAGGCCTGGTCAACCTCTGCTTGGTCAATCTCGACCTTCTGTGCCGCAGCTTCCTGGATCTGGAGCGTTTCGTCCATCAGGTTGCGCAGCACTTGAAGCTTTAACCGCTTCAGTTCCTCTGCATCGATCGCGCCGCCGCTGGCAGCTACCAAAAGGGCAACGCGCTGATCGATATCAGTGCCGGTGATGATCTCACCGTTCACAACCACGGTTGCCTTCCGATAATTCGGATCGTTCTTTTCAAAGAAATTTGGATTTTCGGGTAGCGCCAGACCGCTGGAG
Organism: Novosphingobium sp. APW14; assembly: GCF_032337075.1. NCBI lineage: Bacteria > Pseudomonadati > Pseudomonadota > Alphaproteobacteria > Sphingomonadales > Sphingomonadaceae > Novosphingobium > Novosphingobium sp. APW14. Next base: position 38,412 of record NZ_JAVYAB010000004.1, on the reverse strand, counting down.
GAAGAGGTGGCATTCTGCGCCATCGCCCCACCGGCCAGAGCCAGGGCGGCAATGGCAAACGTGTAGCGAAGCGGGCGGCGCGAAATGGACATGCGTGTCACCGTCAGTTCAATCCCCATTACGGCGCGGAAAAAATTTCCCGGCCTACTTGCCGGAGCCATTGCCGCCGGCTGGCTTAACCCAAGCTGATCAGGCTACCACCATTGACGGGCCGGATAGCGCGTTTGCTTCGCCCCGGCAAATGTCCCGATCACCGAAAACCAAGATTACGCACGGCTAAACTCACCTGGAAGGTGTTGCCGCGGCGCGCATCCCCGGTTGCAACAAAATCGCGGCGCCAGGTCAGCGCAAGATCAAGGCAATCATCCTGATAGGCAACCCCGATCCGGGTGCGCAGCGCCTGGAAGCCATCCGTCGCCAGCACCGGGTCTTCCTTCGCTCCGGTCAGGTTGAAGACACCCGAGCCAAACAGCGACCAGTACCGCGCAAAGGCAACACGCCCGGCGACGCGCAATTCTTCGCGATCCTTTAGGTCTTCAGCGATGGCAGAAATGTCGCGGTTGAGACGGAGGTAGCCCACTTCGGCATAGGTCCGCTCGCTCCCGATCGCAGCGTCGATTTCATTGCGGCGGACCGCGAAGTTATCCTTGTCGAGCCGGAAACGGTGCGTGAAGCGGACGAAGTCCTTGTAGCGCACTTCGGTTCGCCCGACGATGTCCGAAACCCGGTTGGAAAGGCCCGTCCCATCGGGCAGCAGGGTCGGCTTGCTGGTCAGGCGATAGGACTGCCCGATGTTGGTCGAAACGCGCCAGCCCGGCTTTTCCCACTGCCAGTCGAACCCATAGGTAAAGCGCACCCCATCTTCGATCCGATCATATCCCGGGAAGCGATTGAGCGCGAAGAGGTTTGAATCCTCAAGGTCGATTGCGCGGGCATCCTCGTTCGGGATTGCCAGATTGCGCAGGTTCGGGCTGGCAACCACCTGCAAACGCGGCGTGAGCACTTGCGCGCCCCCAAAAAACGCGCCCAGCAAGGGCCATTTCACATCGACCGCCGCCGTCGTGAGCCCGCGGGTCTGCCAACCCGGATTGCCGCGGTAGACTGCCGTTGCCGTCAGACTATTTTCGTCCGAATTGTAAACGTCGCCGCGGGCGAGCGCGGTGAATGTAACTTCCTGGCCAAGGCCGGTAATGCGCCGCAGGTCCCACCGGGCCGAGGCGAAAGCGCGCTGGGTGTCCTGTCCGGTCGTGCGGGTGATGGCGAGCGAGTTGGCCTGGAGCTCAATCTTACCGCCCATCAGCGGATCATTCAGCCGGCGGCGATAGTCGATGACCGGAAGTGCAATCGGCACCTGGCCCTGCGCATCGCCAACCCGCAGGGTCTGCGTCGCCCAGCCAGCAACGGAGAGGTACGAATTGGGATCGATCCGCTCGACCTCAATCATGCTGCGCAGCCGGTCATCCCGGCTGATGTCATAGCGGCGCAGGAAGGTTCGGTCCGAAGCGATGCGGCCCGATGCCGTTATCGACCAGTTCGGTGAAAGCTGGAATTTGCCATTCCCGGCCAGATAACCGCGGAAGTCCCGCTGGCTATCCAGCGGCTCCCCGCCGATGGGGATGCGGGAAGACCGCGTGGCATAGCCGGTGACCTGATAGGCCCCCTTGCTGGTCAACTGGCGGTATTGGCCCGAAATCATCGGCAACGCGGCAGTATAGACATAGCCGGTGAGCGCCAGATCCCGGTTGTTGCCAAGCCGCTTGTAATAGGTCTGCGAGAATTCGACGCCATTGGATGCCGAAAGCCGAACATCCGGGATCAGCAGGCCGGAAATCGGTCTTCCGTCGCTCGCCAGCATCAGGCCGGGCAGGGGCAGCAAACGCGCCCCGAACAGCTCAAGCCGAGCCCCCTTGAAGCGGATCAGTTTCTTGGTGTCATCATAAGTCACGCGCTGGGCGGTAATCCGCCAGCTTGGATTGACGGGACAACCCGAGCTATCTTCAACGGCGCAGGCTGAATAGACGGCGTTGGACAGCACAATGGTGCCATCGGGCGCACGCTGGCCATTGGCGGCAGCCAGTCGGCCGCCTTCGCGCAGCGCCAGCAGCATATTCTGCATGGCCCCGGCGCGCAGGTCTTCATCCAGCACCAGCGAATCGGCGAAAAGCTGGTTACCGTCACTGTCGACCAGGCGAATATTACCACTGGCTTCCACTTCGCCGGTCTTGCGGTTCCAAACCACCTTGTCTGCACGAACCGACTGCTTTTCCCGGCGCATCACGACATTGCCAAACACGGTGACGCTGTCCGAGGCGTCATCATAGCTGATCCCGTCCGCTTCGAAGCCAACGGGCACTTCGGCTGCGGCTTCGCTGGGCAGAGGCGCTGCGGTCTCCTGAGCTTGGGCGGTTCCGGCAATGGTCAGAAAGGCAAGCGCCAACGCGCTGGATTTCCAGCGACCAAGAGCAAAGGCGAGGTGGGGCGGCCGCGGCCGCGCAGGGTGACGCATGGCTTGCCTATCGCACCGCCCGCGCCTAACTGCAATCCACGCTAACCAAGGTCGATCCGCTATCAGGTTCGGCCTGTCGCAGGTCCAGTTTTCCCGGAGCAATCATGCAGATCGAATTCGTTGCCGGCCCGCTTGCCGCAGATATTTCGCCCGTCGCTCGCATTGTCGATCAGGCAGCCCTGCCGGCCGATCTTGATCCGGTACTCGTCGAAAGCGCCCGCGCGGCCCGATTTACGGGCAAGGCCGGCCAGTCTCACGAAGGATTTCTGAACCGCGGTGGCGCGATTGTCCGGGTGGCGCTGGCTGGCGCTGGTGAGCCCGGTGCCAAGGATCGCCCTGCAGCGCTCGAACGGGCGGGCGCGGCGCTGACCGCGAAGTTCCTCACCTCGGGCGAAACAACGCTGACGCTTGATTTGACCGGCACCAAGCTTTCCGCTGCCGATGTGGCTTCGGTTCTGCTGGGTGCGCGCCTGCGCGCCTGGCGGTATGACATCTATCGCACCAAGCTGGCCGATGATCACAAGCCCAGCCTCAAGACGCTGCGCGTCGCCGGCGCCCCCGACGGTTCGGAGGCGGCATGGGCGGTTGAGGCTGCGCTAGCGGAAGGCGTTGAATTCACCCGTGAGCTGGTGACTGAACCGGCCAACGTTCTTTATCCTGCAACCTTCGTGGCCCGCGCCAAGGAACGCCTGGCCGGTACCGGCGTAAACGTCCGCGTTCTGGGCCGTGACGAAATGGCGGCGCTGGGCATGGGAGCCCTGCTGGGCGTGGCGCAAGGCTCGGTGCGCGAACCGCAGCTGCTGGTGATGGAATGGAATGGCGGCCCGGCGGGCGGCAAGCCCACGGCCTTCGTTGGCAAGGGCGTGACCTTCGATACCGGCGGGATCAGCCTCAAGCCGCCGGCTGGCATGGAAGACATGAAGTGGGACATGGGCGGGGCCGGCGCTGTTGCTGGCGCGATGCTGGCGCTGGCCAAGCGCAAGGCCAAGGCCAATATCGTCGGTATCTGCGGATTGGTAGAGAACATGCCCGATGGTAACGCCCAGCGCCCGGGTGACGTTGTGACCACCATGTCGGGCCAGACGGTTGAAGTGATCAACACCGATGCCGAAGGCCGACTGGTGCTGTGCGATGCCATCACCTGGACGCAGAAGGAATTCAGCCCTTCGGCAGTGATCGATCTTGCCACGCTGACCGGCGCGATGATCATCGCGCTCGGCCATGAATTCGGCGGGCTGTTTGCCAACGACGATGATCTCGCCGCCAAGCTGCTTGCAGCGGGCGAGGCGTCGGGTGACAAGCTTTGGCGCCAGCCGATGGGACCGGCCTATGACAAGCTGATTGATAGTCCGATTGCCGACATGAAAAACGTTGGCCCGCGTGAAGGTGGCTCAATCACTGCAGCGCAGTTCATCCAGCGCTATGTCGAGAAGGGCACACCCTGGGCACACCTCGACATCGCCGGCATGGTCTGGGCCAGCAAGCCCGGCCAGACCTGGGACAAGGGCGCAACCGGCTATGGCGTGCGCGTGCTTGACCGCTTCGTGCGCGACCATCTGGAAGGCTGAGCCATGCCGCGGATGCGGCGCAAGGCGGACCTGCCGAGCAAGATCTGCGCCGCCTGCGGCCTCAGCTTTGCCTGGCGGAAGAAGTGGGAGCGCGATTGGGACAACGTGAAGTATTGTTCCGATCGCTGCCGTCGCTCTAAGGGTGCTGCCTGATGCAGGTCGATTTCTACCAGTTAAGCCGTGATCCCGCCGAAGCTGTCGTGCCGCTTTTGGCGCGCAATACGTTGAAGGCGGGGCAGCGCCTGCTGGTGGTTTCGACCAATGATGACCTGACCGGACGGATCAGCGAGCGGCTTTGGGCGGGGGCAGAGAGCTTCCTGGCCCATGGGCTGTCCGGCGGTCCGCATGATGCGCGCCAGCCCATTCTGCTGGCTGACGCGCCCGAGCCAGGCAATGGCGCACGCTTTATCATCTTGGCCGATGGCACCTGGCAGGATGCTGCCCTGGCTTTTGATCGGGCCTTCCTGTTGTTTGACGGTGCGACAATTGACGATGCCCGGGCAACCTGGCGCGCCCTTGATGGGCGTGACGGCATAGAGCGCCGTTATTGGCGTCAGGAAGAGAACGGAAAGTGGGTTCAAGCTGCTTGAAATGCAGGCATAAACCCCTGCACCTTGCGGCGCAGCATTTTCCCGGCTAGGGGCGCGCCATCTCTCCCACATAACAAAATCGCAAGGACGAACATCATGGCGGTTACCCGCACCTTTTCGATCATCAAGCCCGACGCGACCCGCCGCAACCTGACTGGCGCCGTCACCAAGATGCTGGAAGAAGCCGGCCTGCGCGTTGTCGCTTCGAAGCGCATCCACATGACCCGCGAACAGGCCGAAGGCTTTTACGCGGTGCACAAGGAACGCCCCTTCTTCGGCGAACTGTGCGATTTCATGATGAGTGAGCCGGTTGTCGTCCAGGTGCTGGAAGGCGAAGATGCCGTTGCCCGCAACCGCGAAGTGATGGGCGCCACCAACCCGGCTGACGCTGCCGAAGGCACCATCCGCAAGACCCACGCCCTGTCGATCGGTGAAAACACCGTCCACGGTTCGGACTCGGAAGAAAATGCCGCGATCGAAATCGCGTTCTTCTTCAAGCCGGAAGAAATCGTCGGCTAAGCCTTGGCCTATCGGATTGAAAAGGGCCGTCGGAGAAATCCGGCGGCCCTTTTTCTATGGTGCTTTGATGCAGAGCAAGGCGGGACAATTGGCGCGGCGTAGCTCTCAACGCGGTATCCCCGCGAAAGCGGGGGCCCATCACCCGAGTTCGCCGATGTCGCCCCCTTCGCCAACAATGGGAGATGGGTTCCCGCTTTGTTGACAAAGCAACATCTTCGATTCCGCTGGAATGACGGACTGTGTTAGCCTGTGTCTAAAGGAGAGGATGGCATGAAGGGTATGGGCGGTGACGGGGGCGAGGATTGCCCTTTCCAGTTCAATTTCGATCCCACCACCTTCAAGGTTGGCGATACGGTGAGCTACCGGGTCAGCACGATGGAGGATTGGCCCTTCGTGGGCACCTTGCTGGAAGTGCATGAAGGTTTCGTGGTGATCAGCCCAGGGCCGACTGAGCCCGATGCGCGCTACAAGGCGACGCGCGAAAGTCGGCCAATGGTGGACGGCAGCGAAATCTAGAACGCGTCGGCGGCGTCCATCAGCCCGGTCAGCTTTTTTGGCGCCACGCTGCGCCACGAACGGGCCAGCCACTCACCGATCTCGTCCCAGTCGTTGCGGCCCAGGTCAAGCCGCATGGCAATCCAGCTGTCGCCGAAATAGGCCGGGCGGTAATAGCGTTCGGGATCGTTTTCGATCAGCTGGGCCTGCTCATCGGCGCCGCTGATCTTCACAAGCAGCGCGGTCTTGCCATCACCGTGGTGATCATGGCTGACATAGGCGAATTTCTTACCCTTCACCACGCCGAAACAGGGCATGCCGTGGCTGACCACCTCGTCCGCCTCCGGCAGGGCCAACGCGCGTTCGCGGACCTGTGCAACAAGGTGTTCAGGCGAAGTCGCGCGACTGACCAGCGCGGCCAGGCAGCGTGAATAGAGCTGATGTTCGGCAATCAGCACACGCCCAGCGAGACTATCAGCCGTATCGTCCGGCAGGATCGACACCGGGGTCTGGCCGAGCATGGGGCCGTCATCAAGCTCGGCTGTAACCAGATGCACGGTGCAGCCGCCGTGGCTGTCACCCGCAGCAATGGCCCGCTCGTGGGTATGCAGGCCGGTGTATTTGGGGAGCAGGCTGGGGTGGATATTGACCATGCGGCCTTCCCAGCCACTGACAAACTCGGGCGTAAGGATCCGCATGTAACCTGCCAGGGCCACATATTGCGCGCCGCTCGCCCGGATCGCCGCATCCATCGCCATGTCGTGATCGAGCCGCGCCATGCCCTTGTGGGGCAGGGCGAAGGTCGGCACACCTTCGGCTGCGGCGAGCTTCAGCCCGCCCGCTTCCGGCTTGTTGGAGGCGACCAGCACGATCTCATAGGGGCAGTCTTCGGCGCGGCTGGCATAGAGCAGCGCCGCCATATTGGTGCCGCTGCCCGAAATCAGGACGGCGACTTTAGCCCTTTCAGGCAAGGTGCACCGCTTCCCAGTCTGCGCGGGCAGACCAGGTTTCAGCCTTGCCTTGCACGGTGCAGCCACGCTCGCCCGGTTCGATTGCGCCGATTACGTGGACGGTTTCGCCTGCGGCCTGGAGGTCTGCAATCAGGTTGGACACATCATCCGCGTTGACTGCCAGAACCATGCCGATCCCGCAGTTGAAGGTCCGGGCCATTTCCTCCGGCTCAATATTGCCTTGCGCCTGAAGGAAAGCCATCAGCCGCGGCTGGGCCCAGGCATCGGCATCGATCCGGGCGTGCAGCCCCTTGGGCAGGACGCGCGGCACGTTCTCCAGCAGCCCGCCACCGGTGATGTGGGCCAGGGCGTGGATCTTGCCGCCGCGGATCAGTGGCAGCAGGCTCTTCACGTAAATCCGGGTCGGCTCGATCAGGTGGTCGATCAGCAGCCGGTCCGCATCGAACAGGGCCGGGCGGTCCAGCTTCCAGCCCTTGTCGGCAGCCAGACGGCGGACCAGCGAATAGCCGTTCGAGTGGACGCCTGAGGAGGCGAGGCCAAGCAGCACGTCACCGGCGGCAACCTTGTCTCCGGTCAGCTGCTCGCCGCGCTCCACCGCGCCAACGCAAAAGCCCGCCAGATCATAGTCGCCTGCGGCATACATCCCCGGCATTTCCGCCGTTTCACCGCCGATCAGCGCGCAGCCGGCCAGCTTGCAGCCTTCGGCAATCCCCGCGACGACGCGTTCAGCCACGCCATTTTCCAGCTTCCCGGTGGCGAAGTAGTCCAGAAAGAACAACGGTTCGGCGCCTTGCACAATCAGGTCGTTCACGCACATGGCAACCAGGTCTTCGCCGATCCGGTCATGCCGATCGTGGTCAATCGCAAGCTTTACCTTGGTGCCGACGCCATCATTGGCCGCGACCAGCAGCGGGTCCTTGTAACCAGCGGCCTTGGGATCAAAGAAACCACCAAAGCCGCCTAGCTCTGCGTCAGCCCCTGGGCGTGCCGTCGCTTTCGCTAGCGGGCCAATCGCCTTAACCAGCGCATTTCCTGCCGCGATCGAGACGCCGGCCGTTTCGTAAGTGTAGGACTTTTCCGCCATGAAGGCCGCCTAACGCTTTCCGGCTTGGATTTCCATGAGCGATTGGGCAAAAGGCGCACGGTTTTCCCCGATGGCTGTTTCAACATCCCTTTCTCCCCTACGCCGCTGGCGTCTTGGCCCCGCTGCTACGCTGGTGGGCGGGCTTGGCGCAGCGTTGGTGTTGGCATTGGCGGTAATCGGACCTGAGCGGTTGATTGCTCAGGTCGAAGGAGATCGCGGGATCATGCCGGTCGCGTCATCGTCCGACATCGCGATCACCGGCATTCAGGTTGAGACAACCGGCAATTCGCCCGAGGATGCGCGGCTGAACGGCTGGCGCGAGGCGCAGAAGCTGGCGTGGGCCAAGGCCGGAGGTCCGGCGATGGACGTCGGCGTGATCGAAAGCATGGTCTCCGCGGTGGTGGTGGAACGTGAGCAGATCGGGCCGCGGCGTTACATTGCGACCCTTGGCGTGGTGTTCGATCGGGCCCGCGCCGGGCAGTATATCGGCGGGAAGGGCGGCCCCGGCCGTCAGTCCGCCCCCTTGCTGGTGATCCCGGTCCTGCGTTCTGGTGGGGTGAGCCAGGTGTTCGAAGTACGCGGGTCCTGGCAGGCGGCCTGGGCGGCGTTCAACGCCGGCGGCAGCCCGATCGACTATGTTCGGCCCAGCGGCGCGGGCGGCGATTCGCTGCTGCTGACGGCTGGTCAGCCGCAGCGCCGCAGCCGCGCATGGTGGCGCAACGTGCTTGATCAATTTAATGCTGCGGACGTTATCGTTCCCGAAGCGCGGCTTGAACGCCAATGGCCCGGCGGGCCCGTTCGGGGCACATTCACCGCGCGCTATGGCCCGGATAACAAGTTTCTTGAGACCTTCACGCTGACTGCCAACGATGAGGCGGGTGTACCGGCGATGCTGGCAACGGCGGTGCAGCGGATCGATACGATCTATGCCCGGGCGCTGGCCGAAGGACTGCTTAAGCCTGACGCGACACTCAGCAACAACGGTCAGATGGATGCGGGCCTCTCTGCCTTGGTTGAAGCCGTTCGCCGCGCAGACCAAAGCGCTGCCACCATCAGCGATGCCGATTCAGGATCCGGGGCGGCAACCGGTGCATCAACGGCGCCGCCGCTCGTCCTTTCGACGTTCACCGTCCAGTTCGCCTCGCCCGATGCTTCGGCCGTCGATGCTGCGCTTGCCGCTGTACGCGGTGCGCCCGGCGTGCAGGGCGCTGCGACGACCAGCCTGGCCATGGGCGGCACCTCGGTAATGCGGGTAACCTCTTCGGCCGATATCGGGGCGCTGGCAGATGCGCTGCGCGCGCGCGGCTGGCGCGTGACGGTGGGGGCAAACGCCCTGTCGATCCGGCGCTGATGAGCCAGATCGCGCTGCCGTTGCACGCCGGAAGGGCGGGGCCTGGCCGCATTGTGGTGGGCAATGCCAATGCCACAGTGATCGAAGCCTGCGCGGTTGCGGCCACCTGGCCGTTCCGCACGGCGATCCTTGCTGGTCCCCCCCGCTCCGGCAAATCGCTGATCGCCCGCTGGTTTGCCGATGAAGGCGCCGGTGAAGCAGTCGACGATGCCGACCGGATCGATGAGACCGAGATCTTCCACCGCTGGAACCGCGCGCAGGAAATCGGAACGCCGCTGTTGCTGGTGTGCAGTGCCACGCCCGAAGGCTGGCAGATCGCGCTGCCGGACCTACGCTCTCGCATCGGGGCGGCGCTGCAGCTGGAAATCGGTGCGCCAGATGACGCGATGCTGGCCGAACTGATTTCGGTTCATGCCGAGCAACGCGGCCTTGCCCTTGGCCCGGATGCCGCTGCCTATCTTGTCCCGCGGATTGAACGTACCCACATGGGCGTGGAGCGGGTCGTCGCCGCGATCGACCGGCTTAGTCTTGAACGCAAGGTGCCGCCTGGGCTTACGGTGTGGCGGGCCGCGCTTGAGGAGGTCCTGGGGCCGGACGAGCCGCGCTTGCTTTGATCCGGTTCCTATGGGACAATTCGCGGCCGATGGGGATTTTTATGCCGGGACGTTTCATCACCTATCTGGATTCGATCCAGGCCCGTGACCCGGCCGTGCGCTCGCGCTGGGAAATCCTTTTGTATCCCGGTGTCTGGGCATTGGGGTTCCACCGCATCGCCCATGCACTGTTCAACGCGCGGCTCTATTTCCTGGCGCGGCTGGTCAACCATTTCAGCCGCTTTATGACCGCGATAGATATCCACCCTGGCGCGACGATCGGGCGCAATTTCTTTATCGATCACGGCTTTGTCGTGATCGGTGAAACGGCCGAAATTGGCGATAATGTCACCATGTACCAGGGCTCTACCCTCGGGGGCACGAACCCGACCAACGGCCTTGGTGGCAAGCGTCATCCAACCATCGGCGATGGCGTGATCGTTAGTCTAGGTGCCGCCATCCTTGGTCCGATTTATGTTGGCGCGGGTGCGCGCATCGGCGCCAATGCCGTCGTCACCAAGGACGTGCCCGAAGGTGCGACGATGCTGGGCATCCCTGCCAAGCCGACGCCCGTGGAAGTGAAGCCGGCAACCCAGGCCTTTGTGCCCTATGGCACGCCCTGTTCCGAACGGTTCGATCCCGCAACGCAAAAGCTGGAAATCCTTCAGTGCGAGATTGAGACGCTGCAAAAGCGGCTCGCCCAGCTGCTTGAAGAGCGCGATGCCAAAGCGGCCAAGGAAAGCTCTGGTCGGCAGCAGGGCGGCGCTGCTTGAGCGCAATCGTAACACCTTTTCCGCTTCAGGCCGCGCGTACTGCGCAAGTTGGGTTTGAGCGGGAAGAGCTTCAGCGGATCCTCGATCTTTATGGCCGTATGGTCGCGGCAGGCCTGTGGCGTGACTATGCGATGGACTTCGGCCGGGACGCGGCCAGCTTCAGCGGATTTCGTCGCGCCGCCGAACGCCCCGAAGCGCGGATTGAAAAACGTCCGGCGCTGCGCACCAAGCAGGGCATGTGGACGATTTTTGGCGAGGGTGGGCAGGTGTTGAAGCGCGGGCATGAACTGGCCGGCGTGCTTTTCCCGCTCGAGCGCCGGCTGCTCAAGGTGGTTGAAGGCTAGCTCTGCGGCAAAGGAGTATGGGCGGGGCAGCGATTTTTGCGCCACCCCGCCAGACTTATCGTGTTTCGCTCACGCCGTTGCCGGCAGGCGGCCGCGCCACTGGTCAGGCAGCGGAGAGACCACCGCACGGCGGATCGGACCCCAGAATGCCGAGAGCGTCAGCAAAGCCGATCCGATTACCAGTCCGGTCAGTGCAACGTTCAGCTCAACCATGCCGAACTGGCGGAACAGCAGGGTCATAGCGGTCAGAACATAGGCCAGCGCCGAGACCAGCAGCGCCCGGCGATCAACCGCCAGGGCGACCAGACCGAGCAGCACATAGATCACCACCACGCCCAGCGCGGCCAGGGCGCTGATGTTCTGGCCCTCGGTCACGCCAAGTGCATGGAACAGTGGATGCGCGATCATCGGTGCGGCCAGCAGGTGGAGCCAGAAAGCCACGTCGCTGCGGCGCGTTTCGCGCGCGCGATCAGACATGTCCCAGCGCATGGCAATACCGAAGACGATCAGCCCGGCGCCGAACAGCAACCAGAGCAGGACGTTTTCCATGCCGTCGCGCCCGACCATTGGCTGCACGGCGGCCATGATCAAGGCAACAGCCGTGCCTGCCAAAGCAGCGGTGCCCGCCGCAACCGTGATAGGCACCATGAAGCGCCGCCAGTGAAGCAGTGTGGCAAGGCCGGCCAGGGCGGCAATCCCAGCCCCGATCAGCGCCGTCACCTGATCGCTGAAATGAGGGTCGGTTGCCTCGATCAGCTCAATTGGAATGGCGATTACACCGCCCACAAAGGCCAGCAGCAGCACGATCGAGGGCAGGGCCATGCGGCGCTTGCGGGTGAAGAATTCCGCCATCAACCAGGCCGCGCCGGCAACCAGCAAACCACCCGCGCCGGCGGCAATAGCCCCGCCGATTCCGGCGCAGGCCACCAGCAGCAACACGGCCGCAATGGTCACAAAGATATCGTTGAACCCGGTGATGAGCCGGAAGTGTTCCTCATCGGCCACGGGCGCATTGCGCATGCCGTTGGCGTGATCGCGCAGGGCTTGCGCCGCCTCCCGGCTAATGGCGCCGGCGCTGACCGCCGATTGTAGTTCGGCTTCGCTGTACATGGGGCATCCTCCACCTGTTGAGCGGCGGAGGATGCGCCATGTGTGTTAGTGTGTCAATACAGTGTCGAGTTAATCAACCCAGACCACCGATCTTGGCGAGTGCGGCCATTACGACCTGGCTCTGTTCGCCGCCCGACTGAGGGACAATTTCGCCCGTGCGGTCGATGATCTGATCCCAATGCGCCGCGATCCCTTCGGGGGTGCGCTCGTCGGTGGGAAGGGCGACGCCAGGGGTCAGGGTGACATAGGCAGCGTGATAGGCACCAGCACCGGCGCCGCAGATCATGTTGGTCGGTGCATCTTCGCTGACGAGGTACAGCGCCATCGGTGCAACGTTTTCCGGCTTCAGCGCGTTGAACAGCGCTTCCGGCATGCCGAGGTCCTCGGTCATGCGGGTACCGGCAACCGGGGCCAGGGTATTGATGCGCACGTTGTACTTGGCGCCTTCCAGCGCCAGCGTCTTGGTAAAGCCAGCGAGACCCAGCTTGGCCGCACCGTAGTTGGCCTGACCGAAGTTGCCGAACAGGCCGGTGCTGCTGGCGGTCATCAGGATGCGACCATAGGCTTGTTCGCGCATCAGGTCCCAAACGGCCTTGGTGCAGTTGGCGCTGCCGTTCAGGTGAACGTCGACCACCAGCTTCCAGTCTTCCATGGTCATCTTGGCGAAGCTCTTGTCGCGCAGGATGCCGGCGTTGTTGATCAGGACGTGCACGCCGCCCCAGGCTTCCTTGGCCTTGGCGACCATTTCTTCCATCTGGGCCAGTTCGGTGACCGAGCCGCCATTCGACATGGCCTCGCCGCCCATCGCCTTGATTTCCTCAACCACCTTCAGTGCGGCATCGGAATGGCCGGTGCCGTCGCGGCTGCCGCCGAGGTCATTGACGACGACTTTTGCGCCGCGCTTGGCAAGTTCAAGCGCATAGGAACGGCCCAGGCCGCCGCCAGCGCCGGTAACGATCGCAACACGGTCCTTGAAAGAAATGGTCATTGGCTTAGCTCCAAGAAAAGGGTGATCCCGCTGGGGAAGCAGCTGTTGCACTGGCACGCATCGCAGCCGCTTTCAACAGTGTAGCAAGGCCGTGTCGCATGCCGTAGCGGCAGAGGTGATGTGACTGTCAAAATAGTGTCATGCAAGCGTCCTATGACCGTCCGCGAATCGCAACAAATACGTCAGGAAGTATGATGGGGATGAAGACCGGACTTGGAATTTCGGCCGTAGCCGTAGCCGTTTCGCTGGGCTGGGCCAGCCCGGCCTTGGCTGGCGCAAAGGAAGACGCCGCGATGCGAGAAGAACTCGCCGCGATGCGCGCCCAGATGCAGGCCTTGGCCGCCCGGGTCGACAGCCTTGAAGGCCAGCTCGATAGCGCCAAGGCGCGTGCTGATAGCGCCGAGGCCCGCGCTGCCGCGGCGCTTGCTCAGGCTGATGCCGCCAAGGCTGCGGTCCCGCAGGTGACTGTGACGGCCAAGCCGGCAACTGAAGTAACATGGGACGGCGCGCCGAAGCTGGCGACCAAGGATGGTTTCAGCTTCAAGCCGCGCGGCCGGATGCAACTGGACCTAGGTGGCGTTGATGCGCCCGCCGGGATTGCCGGACAATCGAGCCTTGGCGTCGCATCTGAATTTCGCCGCGTGTACCTGGGTTTTGATGGAACGATCCCGGGTGGTTTCGGCTATCGTGCCGAAGCCGAACTCGCGAACGGCAATGTGGAACTCACCGACGTATACCTGACCTGGAAGGCGAGCCCGAAGTTTACTGTCACGGTGGGCCAGCACAAGCCGTTCCAGAGCATGGAAGATATGACGTCTGACCTGTTCACCAGCATGATTGAACGCGCGACGTTTAACGGTGCTTTCGGGTTCGAACGCCGGGTTGGCTTGTCGGGCACTTACAGTAACAAGGCGTTGCTGGTTCAGGCCGGGGTGTTCACCGACAATGCCGCCGATCTCAGTGCGGACAGCAATAACAGCTACAGCTTTGACAGCCGCGTGGTCTTCATGCCCAAACTGGGCAAGGGACAGTTGCATCTGGGCGGCTCGCTGCATCTGCGTGATTTCAACGATGCTCAGACATCCACCCGGTATCGCGCGCGGCCCTTTGTACACACCACCGACCTGCGCCTGGTCAACACCGGCAACATCGCTGCCACGGGCGAAACCGGCTATGGACTGGAAGCGGCCTATATCAATGGACGGTTTCACGCGACGGCTGAAAGCAGCTGGATCACGGCGCGCCGGCCCGGCCTTGCCGATCCCACCTTCAATGGCGGCTTTGCCGAGGTTGGCTATCTGTTGACCGACGATACCACCGCCTACAAGGGTGGCGCATATGATCGTATCCGCCCCAAAAAGGCACTCGGCAAGGGTGGGGTCGGCGCGATCCAACTTAACCTGCGCTATGATTGGCTGGACCTTAACGATGCCGGGATCGTTGGCGGACGCCAGCAGATTGCCGGCCTCGGGCTGGTGTGGATGCCAACCGACTACGTCCGGTTCCTGGCAAGCTATGGCCACATCTGGCTGAGCGATGCCGCACTGCCGGCAGCCGGAGACCGCAGTTATACGGCGGACAGCCTGGGGCTGCGCGCGCAGTTCGACTTCTAGAGAGTGGCGAGGGCCGGGATCAGGGCGTCGAAGTGGTCAATAACCGCGTCGGCGCCCAGGTCCGCTGGTGGTAGATCGTTGAAACCAAAGCTTACTGCCACGCAGGGCAGGCCGGCTGCGCGGGCAGCTCCGGTGTCGAAGGTGGTATCGCCAACATAGGCCGCCGCGCCGCCGCCCGACTGTGCGACCATGCCATGGAGGGCATCCGGTGCGGGCTTGAGCGGATATCCGCCGCCGCCACCTATGATGCAGGCAAAGCGATCCAGCAGGCCCAGTTCACCCAGCAGTTTGATCGCCAGATGCTGGGGCTTGTTGGTGACCATTGCGATGCTGATGCCGCGATCGTCCAGCGCATCGAGCATGGCTGCGCCGCCGGGATAGAGCGCGGTATGGACGGCGATGTTGGCTTCGTAATGGGCCAGCAGGACTTGCCGCAAGGCATCGAAATCAACGCCATCCTGCCCGCCGGTCAGGTCAAGCGCCCGGCGCAACATCAGGGCTGAGCCACCACCGATCAGGTTCCTCGCCGCTTCGTCCGCAACGGTCGGCCGGCCAATGCTGGCCAAGGCATGATTCAGGGCCGCACCCAGATCACGCGAGGTATCGAGCAGCGTTCCGTCAAGATCGAAGCCCACAGTGGCAAAGCGAAGTGCAGTCATCGCCAGCCCCGTGGCCGAGCCTTCTGGAAACGGCAAGCATTTGGTGGCATGGCAACACCCATGAGCCAGTCATCTGCCGCCGTCCCTTTGGCCGTCATCGTCCTTGCCGCGGGCAAGGGTACCCGCATGAAGAGCGACCTGCACAAGGTGCTCCACCCGATCGCCGGGCATCCGATGCTGCTGCACCTGCTCGGGTCGATCAGCGAAGTGGGTGTTGCCCGGACGGTCATCGTGGCGGGTGACCGGCGCGAACAGATCGAGGCGGCGCTGGCGGGTTCAGGTTCTGAAGTGGTGGTGCAGGAACCTCAGCTTGGCACAGCTCACGCAGCGCTTCAGGCCAAGGCGGCACTCGCGGATTTTTCCGGGCTGGTGCTGGTCTGCTTTGGTGACGTGCCGTTCCTTGCCGGTGCGACTGTAAAGCGGCTGTGTGATGCGCTGGCGGGCGGCGCCAAGGTGGCTGTGCTGGGCTTCCGGCCAGATGATACCGCCGCCTATGGCCGCATTATCGCCGATCACGACGGAACGGTGCGCAAGATGGTTGAGCACAAGGATGCCAGCCACGAAGAGCGGGCGGTAAACCTCTGCAATTCGGGCGTGATCGTCGCGCATAGCGATGACATGTGGCGGCTGCTTGAAGCAGTCGGTAACAACAACGCAGCCGGTGAATATTACCTGCCCGACGTTGCCACCAATGCCATTGCCGAAGGTGCCCGGGTGGTGGTGGTGGAGACCGACGAGGCTGAAGTCATGGGCATAAATAGCCGCGCCGAACTGGCCGAGGCGGAAGCTCGCTGGCAGCAACGCCGCCGCCGCCGGGCTATGGATGATGGCGCCTCGCTGATCGCGCCTGAAACCGTTTGGTTTGCCTGGGACACAAAGCTTGGCCGTGACGTGCTGGTTGAACCGAACGTGGTCTTTGGGCCCGGAGTGACGATTGCCGACGGCGTCAGGATCCGCGGCTTTTGCCATATCGAGGGGGCAAGCCTGGCGACCGGCGTGGAAGTGGGCCCCTATGCCCGCCTGCGCCCCGGTGCGGTGCTGGAGGAGAAGGCCAAGGTCGGCAACTTCGTCGAGGTCAAGAAGGCGACGATGGGCAAGGGCGCCAAGGCCAACCACTTGTCCTACATCGGTGATGCCGAGGTGGGGGCGGGGGCCAATATCGGCGCGGGCACAATTACCTGCAATTACGATGGCTATTTCAAGTACAAGACCGTGATCGGCGAGCGGGCCTTCATTGGTTCGAACTCTGCGCTGGTTGCGCCGGTCAAGATCGGGGCCGATGCGATCGTGGGTGCGGGCAGTACGGTGACCCGCGACGTGATGGACGGCGAATTGCGGATCGTGCGCGGCGAACAGCTGGTCAAGCCGGGCTGGGCAGACCGGTTCCATGACGCGATGAAAAAGAAGAAGGCGGAAAAGCAGCGGTGAGCTCTGAACGCCACCTTGCCCAGATCAATGTTGCTCGCTTCCGCGCCGCGAAGGATGATCCCGTCAACGCCGATTTCATGGCCGCGCTTGACCATGTCAACGCGATGGCAGAGGCGAGTGAGGGCTATGTCTGGCGATTGATCGGTGATGGCAATGATGCGACCGATCTGGAGGCGATCCCCGGAGATCCCCGTTTCATTGTCAACATGTCGGTCTGGGACAGCGTTGAGGCGCTCGAACGGTTCGCCTATCGTCAACAGGATCACCGTGCAGTGCTGGCGCGGCGGGCGGAATGGTTTGATCCGATCGAACCTTCGTTCGCGCTTTGGTGGGTCGCGCCGGGGCATCGACCGAGCATCGCTGAAGGTCTCGCGAGCCTGGCCAGACTCGCGGAACAAGGGCCGGATGATAAGGTGTTCACTTTTCGGTATTGGCGCAGTCATCTGCGCCCACTCCCTGCTGCACAGTGATGCTTGCCGCACTCCATATCCTGTTTGCCGGCGCCTGGATCGGCACCGTGCTGGTCGAAGCCGCGTT
The DNA here is from genome assembly GCF_032337075.1 of Novosphingobium sp. APW14. Classification (NCBI taxonomy): domain Bacteria; kingdom Pseudomonadati; phylum Pseudomonadota; class Alphaproteobacteria; order Sphingomonadales; family Sphingomonadaceae; genus Novosphingobium; species Novosphingobium sp. APW14. Next base: position 21,283 of record NZ_JAVYAB010000004.1, on the reverse strand, counting down.
CGAGCGAACGCTGCTGGGGCGGGGGCGCGAACAGCAACTTATCCTCGCAAGGCTGCACTGGAAGGTCGACAAGCTGATAGAATTGCCGTTGCTGATCGCGGCGGCGGTTAGTGGGGCCAAGCTGGTGCGCGACATGCCACTTGACGACCTGCTACGAGCCAAGCTCGCCTGCGCAGCTTTGGCAGTCTTCGCGAACCTTTACTGTATCTGGCTTGTCCGCCTGCGGCTTAGAGTGGCCGAGGCCGGCGCATGGGAGCTGTTTGCGATGATCGACAAGCGTCAACATCAGATCGGCGCACTAGTCTTGCTGGGTTTGCTAGGCGCGGCCGGGCTGGGCATTGTGAATTGACTTGATATCATGATATGATATCACTGATATCAATGACCCGCATTCTCGCCGATATCCCCGAAGACGACCTGGCGAAGCTCGACGCAGTTGCTGCTCGGGATAAGCGCTCGCGCGCTTCGGCGATCCGCGAAGCGGTGAAGATGTACCTCGTCCAGAATGCCAACAACGAGGACTGGATTGAGCGCGGATTCGGTTACTGGGCTGATCGCGCGGATATTGGCGATGGCGTTGAATATCAGCGTGTTATGCGTGAAAATCGCACTCCAATTGAAGACCTTTGACGCGTGTCGGCCCCTTTCTTTGATACCAACATCGTCATCGACTGGCTGAGCCGCAAACAGCCAGCCAAGGCGGAGCTCATGCGATACAAGCGCCACCGGATAAGCAGGATTGTGTGGACCGAGGTCCTCGCAGGTGAACCGCTTGAAAAGCGTGAGGTCGTGCGTGATCTGATTTCGGCTTTCGAGGTGGTAGAGCTTGATGCTCGCATCGCTTCTGCTGCAGCCGACATTCGCCATCGAACCCGGATGAAGCTGCTTGATGCTTATGTGCTGGCTACCGCGCAGGTAAACGGCGCTATCCTGATTACACGAAATACAACGGATTTTCCGGCGGAGATGCCGGGTATTCGCGTTCCCTATACCCTTTAGAGAAAGCGCCTGAAGCATGTGCGGCATTATCGGCATCGTTGGCAAGGAAGAGGTGGCAGAGCGGCTCGTTGATGGTCTGCGGCGGATGGAATACCGCGGCTATGACTCGTCGGGCGTCTGCACCATGGCCCATGGCCAGCTGATCCGACGCCGCGCGCCGGGCAAGTTGTTCAACCTGGTCAAGGAACTGGCCCGCGATCCCGCGCCGGGTACCGTTGGCATTGCTCACACCCGCTGGGCGACGCACGGCGCGCCAACTGCCGCCAATGCTCACCCGCATGCCACAGAAGTACTCGCCCTGGTCCACAACGGGATCATCGAAAACTTCAAGCCGCTGCGCGAGGCCTTGATCGCGCGCGGTCGCAAGTTTGAGAGCGAGACCGATACCGAAGTTGTTGCCCACCTGCTGTCCGAAGCGGTTGAGGGTGGAGCCAGCCCTGAAGAGGCGGTCAAGGCCGTACTGCCGCAACTACGCGGTGCCTTTGCTCTGGCGATCGCCTTCCGCGAGTACCCGGATATGTTAATCGGTGCGCGCCTAGGCTCGCCCCTCGTTGTCGGATTTGGAGATGGCGAGACTTTTCTGGGTTCAGATGCTTTGGCGCTTGCGCCGCTTACGCAGAAGATCACCTATCTCGATGAAGGTGATTGGGTTGTCGTAACCCGCGATGGCGCGCAGATTCATGACAAGGACAACCAGCCTGTCACTCGCGAGGTCACGACCTCTGGTGCTTCGGCCGCAGCGATCGAGAAGGGCAATTACCGCCACTTCATGCAGAAGGAGATCTTCGAGCAGCCGACCGTGGTGGCGCAGACGCTCTCCAGTTACGTTCGTCAGGTCGATCAGTCAGTAGCCCTGCCGCAGTTCGATTTCGACCTTTCGACCATCAACCGGGTAACCATTGTCGCCTGCGGGACCAGCTATTACGCCGGGATGGTCGCCAAGTACTGGTTTGAACAGTTCGCCCGCCTGCCGGTAGACATCGATGTCGCGAGCGAGTTCCGCTATCGCGATCCGGTGCTGGAGCCGGGCGGTCTGGCGCTGTTCATTTCGCAAAGCGGCGAAACTGCCGACACCCTCGCGGCACTGCGCCACTGCAAGGCAGCGGGGCAGACCATTGCCGTGGTGGTCAATGTGCCGACCAGTTCGATGGCGCGCGAAGCGGACCTGCTGTTGCCAACCCACGCCGGACCAGAGATTGGCGTTGCCAGCACTAAGGCCTTCACCTGCCAACTGGCAGTACTTGCTGCACTTGCCGCGCATATGGCGGTAAAGCGTGGGCGGATGACCCGAGCCGAGGAAGCCGAGGTGGTCGATCACCTGCTGCAAGCACCGGCCAGTCTGAATGCCGCCCTGTCGCACGATGCCGATATCGCCGCCATGGCGCACCTGATCGCCCCGGCGCGCGACGTACTCTACCTGGGGCGCGGTCCTGATTATCCCCTGGCGCTTGAGGGCGCGCTTAAGCTGAAGGAAATCAGCTATATCCACGCTGAGGGCTATGCCTCGGGTGAAATGAAGCACGGGCCGATCGCGCTGATCGATGAGGCCGTGCCCGTGATCGTCCTGGCGCCTTCGGGACCACTGTTCGAAAAGACCGTCAGCAATATGCAAGAGGTGCGCGCCCGCGGCGGCAAGATCGTCCTGGTGTCTGACCGCAAAGGGCTGGACGAGGCGGGCGAGGGCTGCCTGGCTACGATTGAGATGCCTCAGGTCCATCCGCTGATCGCGCCGCTGGTCTATGCCGTGCCGGTACAACTGCTGGCTTATCACGTCGCCTGCGTGAAAGGGACTGATGTTGACCAGCCGCGCAACCTCGCCAAGTCGGTGACGGTGGAATAGCGCCGACACGCCAAAAGCGCAGGCTGGGTTTACGCGAAGCTAAGGAATTCGGAATATTCGGGGTGGGTGAACTCTACCACATCCCCTGCTTCTGCCCTGCCGCGTGAACTGCCTGTTATGGCCGTATTGGGATTGGCAAATCCCGGCGATGCCGACTGGGCCCGGCTTCGCGGCCTGCAGTATTCAAACCTTGCTCGCGTAACCAAAGCGCGGATCCTTGCTCAGGCCGTGGCCGGGCTGGGTGTGTGCTGGCTATACTTGGGCAATGTCCACATCGCCCTGCTTCTCGGCTGGCTGGGTTTGCTGGGTTCCACCCTTTATCACGGCGCGAAAGTCGACAAGACCCTGAGCGATGCCGACCGCCGACGCATGTCGCGCGACGAGGTTGATCGTCAATCGCGTAGCTCAATCGCCAATGCTTTGGCTTGGGTCGCTCCCACGGCAGCCTTTGCCCCGTTCGGGGCCCCAGACACACATCTTGAGCTATGGGCAATAACGGCGATGCTATTGACCGCATCGGCCGTGCTGCTGCCGGCCGTCCCGCTGGCAAACCTCCTCTTCGCCGGGATTGCTGGCGGGGGTGCGATTGTGAGCCTGCTGTGGGCCGGAAACTTTGAAATGGCCATTGTTACAATCGTTTGGTTGGCGGTGATTGTCGCTGGCTCGGTCGAGAATGCCAGATCTTTTCTGACGGCCCGCATTGCCGAAGCCGGTGTGGCGGAAAAGAACGAGGTGGTGTCGTTGCTTCTGCGCGAATTCGAGGAGGGGGAGGCTGACTGGTTGTGGCAGATCGATCCGTCCCGCAGAGTGCGATCAGTAAGCCCGCGCTTTGCTTTTGCCTTGGGCAAGAGTGCCGACGAGATTGATGGCAAGCCGTTTATCCAGCTGATCGCGGGCCCAGCCTGGGATACCGGACAGTTCCCATCAAGCTTGCATGACCTGGCTGAGCGGCTGAAGCGGCGTGAGAGCTTTTCCAACCTCATCGTGCGCGTCCATATCAATGGCGAGCTTCGCTGGTGGGAGCTTTCGGGCACCCCCAAGTTTGATGACAAGGGCGGGTTCGACGGGTTCCGCGGGGTCGGGTCAGATGTGACCGCGCAGCGCGAAAGCTCCGAGAAGATCGCGCACATGGCCCGATTTGATACGCTGACCAGCCTGCCCAACCGTATGATGGTGACCGAGGCGCTGGGCGAGGCGCTGCGTTATGCTGCGCAGTGGCGCACCAAGTGCGCATTCCTGATGATCGACCTCGACCGGTTTAAGGCGGTCAACGATACCCTTGGTCATCTGGTTGGTGACCAGTTGCTTGCGCGGGTTTCGGAACGGCTCAAGTCGATCATGACCGAAAACGAGCTGTGTGGCCGCCTTGGGGGGGACGAATTTGCGATCGTGGTGCGAGATGCATCAGATCCAACCCGATTGCAGCGCGTGGCCGCTAGCGTCATCCATCAGTTGTCGCAGCCCTATGAGGTTGATCACCACACCCTTTACATTGGGGCTAGCGTCGGTTCGGCGATTGGCCCGGTCGATGGCAACACGGTTGAGACTTTGATGCGCAACGCCGACCTCGCGCTCTACCGTTCAAAGGAAGACGGCGGCGGGCAGCACTTCAATTATGAGCCTTCGCTCCACGCCCATGCCGAAGAGCGCCGCAAACTGGAGTTTTCGCTGCGCCGTGCGCTTGAGAAGAACGAGTTCGCCCTGAACTTTCAGCCAGTGGTCGATGCCAAGGATGAGAGTATTGTCAGCTTTGAGGCCTTGCTGCGCTGGAACAGCGAAGATCACGGATCGGTAAGCCCGGCCAAGTTCATTCCGCTGGCCGAGGACACCCGACTGATCGTGCCGATTGGGGAGTGGGTCTTGCGCGAGGCATGCCGCGAGGCGGCCGCCTGGCCGGGTAATGTCAAGGTGGCGGTCAACGTTTCGGGTGAGCAGTTGCTCGACCCCAGCTTCATTCCCAGCGTCGTTACCGCGCTTTCCAGCACCGGCCTGCCGGCCCAGCGGCTGGAGATCGAGGTCACCGAATCGATCTTTGTGCGCGATTCAAACCTTGCACGTCAGGCGCTGGAGCAGATCATGGCGCTGGGCTGCGGGATCGCGCTTGACGATTTTGGGACCGGCTATTCGTCGCTCGCCTATATCCGCAATCTGCGGTTTTCGACGATCAAGATTGACCGCAGCTTTGTTCAGGGCGCCTCGGCGGGTAACCCTGAAAGTCTGGCCATCATCCGCGCCGTTGTGGCTATGGCTGAAAGCCTTGAAATGTCGACTACGGCCGAAGGCGTTGAAACCGAACGCGAGTTGTCAATTATCCGCGGTCTCGGCTGCCGTAAGATCCAGGGCTATTACTTTGGCCGGCCGATGCTGGCCCTTGAAGCGCGCGGTCTCTTTGGAAGGTCTGATTTGCGCCAGGTCAGCTGAACTCAGGCGCGCACCAGGTTCCGTACGGCACTTTCGAACAACGCACGACCATCGGTGTTGCCTTGCGCTGGCTCGATGACCCGCTCGGGGTGCGGCATCATGCCCAGCACATTGCCAGCTACATTGAGTACCCCGGCAATATCACGGGCCGAACCGTTGACGCTTTCGGCATAGCGAAAGGCTACGCGGCCTTCGCCTTCAAGCCGGTCCAGCGTTTCAGCGTCGGCAAAATAGTTGCCATCGTGATGGGCCACCGGAATCGTGATTTCCTGGCCCGCGCTATAGCCGGCCGTGAACAAGCTGCCTGCGTTTTCAACCTTCAGCCGGACTTCGCGGCAGACGAAGCGGATGCCCGCATTGCGCATCAATGCGCCGGGCAGCAGGCCTGCTTCGGTCAGCACCTGGAATCCATTGCAGACACCCAGCACGGGCACGCCCCTGCCGGCAGCGGCAATCACCGCCTGCATGATCGGGCTGCGTGCGGCCATCGCGCCGGAACGCAGGTAATCGCCATAGGAAAAACCGCCGGGCAGGGCGATGAAATCAAGGTTGTCGGGCAGGGCGGCGTCGCCATGCCAGACCCGGAAGGGCGCGGTGCCGGATACCTTCTCCAGCGCATCGGCCATGTCCCGGTCACAGTTGGAGCCCGGGAAGGTGATCACGGCCGAACGGAAGCTCACGGCTGCACCCGTTCGATGCGGTAATTCTCAATTACCGTGTTGGTCAGCAGCTTGCTGGCCATTTCCTCAAGCTGGGCGTCTGTGACACTGGCATCGACTTCCAGCTCGATCATCTTGCCGGCGCGCACATCCTCCACTCCGTGGATGCCGAGGCCTTCGATGGCATGATGGATAGCCCGGCCTTGTGGGTCGAGCACCCCGTTCTTGAGGCTGACGAATACGCGGACCTTCATCGCGGGGCCTTTCGGACTGGAGGCAGAGGAGTCGCGCGGGCCTATGCCGCCAGAACGCTGCGGGGGCAAGCGTTCTGCAGCGATCATCCCCGGTCGGGGAACAGCGCGCGGGCCATGAAGTGTGCGGTCATCGCCCCGGCCAGTTGCGCCACGATGAATCCAGGGACGTCAGCAGGGGCGATCCCGGCAAAACTGTCGCTCAGGCTGCGGGCGATGGTGATCGCCGGATTGGCGAAGCTGGTCGAAGACGTGAACCAATAGCCGGCGGTAATGTACAAGGCGACACTGGCCGGCACGGACTCGGGCCGATGGCGCAAGGTGCCCAGGATCGTTAGCATCAGGCCAAACGTTGCGATGAATTCACCCAGCCACTGGCCGGCCCCCGTCCGCGCCTTTGCCGAGACTTGCAGGATTGGCAGGTCGAACATGGCGTGGGCCAGCCAGACCCCGGCAATTCCGGCACCGACCTGAACCAGCAGCACTGCCGTCGCTTCGAGCCAGCTGCTGTGATTGCGTTGGCGCATGACCAGCGTCACTGCCGGATTGAATTGTGCGCCCGAAATCGGGCCGAGCATGGCGATCAGCACATAAAGGATTGCCCCCGTGGCCAGTGTGTTGCCAAGCAGCGCAACCGCAACGTTTCCGCCAGAAAGCCTGTCGGCCATGATGCCAGAGCCGACAACTGTGGCGAACAGGATCGCGCTGCCGGTCGCTTCGGCCAGCAGGCGGCGGGATAGGGGGCTCATGCTGCGCCCTCCATGGCCCCGATCCGTGCCAGCTCGGCCTGCGCTGCCTTGGCATCAAGCGCGTCCAGATCGAGTGCGAAGAAAGCTTCGACCCGCATGGTCAGCAACCGCCATGTTTCGACAAAGGCAGCATCGATACTGGCTGCGTCACCATTCACGTCCGCAGGATCGGGCAGTCCCCAGTGTGCGCGCAGCGGGCTGCCGGGAAATACGGGGCAAGCCTCGCCCGCTGCATTGCCGCAAACTGTGATGGCAAGATCGATTATCGGGGCATCCGGCCCGGTAAACTCATTCCAGCTCTTGGAGCGGAAGCTGGCGGGATCAAACCCTTCGCGGGCCAACAGCCGCAGCGCGCCCGGATGCGGCACGCCTTTGGGCTTGCTTCCCGCGGAATAGGCTTGAAGCCTGCCGGCTCCGTGACGGCGGAACAGCGCTTCGCCCAGAATTGAGCGGGCGGAATTGCCGGTGCAGAGCACCAGAATCGAACGCACCGCAACCATCACGCGCAGACCGGCATCGATGCGGTGAGCGCAGGTTCGCAGGCAGCACCGCCACAGCAGTTATCAGTAAGATAGGCCATCAATTCACTTATTGCGGCATAGTCGGCAGAATAGATGATCGAACGGCTCTGGCGGCGCTGCGTGACAAGGCCAGCGTGACTAAGCTGAGACAGGTGAAAGCTCATCGACGATGCAGGCAGTCCGAGTGCCTCAGACAAGCCCCCCGCGGCCATGCCCTCGGCTCCAGCCTGGACGAGCAGTCGGTAAGCGGCAAGGCGATGCTCTTGCGCGAGAGCGCCCAAGGCGCGGATCACGATTTCAGCTTGCACCACTTTTCCCCATGATTCGATAAATATCGAAATATGGAAATTGGTGCCCTTGTCAAGCTTTCGGGGCGAGCAATGTCACCCTGCTTCTGGCAATGAATCGAGCACGTAGCCTGCCGATCGGACTGTTCGCAAAGGGTCCGGCGCGCCTTGGGCAACCAGCGCGCGGCGGAGCCGGCCGACCCAGACATCGACGGTCCGCTCATCGCTGACCTCGTCATCCTTGCCGATCCGCTCGATCAGCGCTGCGCGCGAGAATACCTGGTCTGGATGCTCAAGGAAATGGCCCAGCAGGCGCAGTTCGTTGGGGCGCAGGGTCAGCAGCCTGCCGCGAAACCTGGCTTGGTGGGCCGCCCGATCCAGCACCAGATCGCCATGAACCAGGCGTCCGCGCGGAACTGCAGGTGTCTGCGGCTTGGTTTCATAAGTCGCGAGCCGTTCGAGCAGGCGTTCGGCATTGAGCGGCCCGACGAGGTAGTCGTCGGCCCCGGCGCGCAGGGCGCGGCGTTTATCATCAGGCTCGGCACTTTCGAGCACCATCGTGATATGGCAGTCACGCGTCGCGCGTGCTTCGCGCAAGGCGCGGACCATCTCAAGACCTGAACGGTCGGGCAGCAGCCAATCGACGAAGCACCAGGTTGGTCCGCTTGCTAGGTCGTCTGGCACAACGCCCTCTAGCGCGGCCACCGCCAGATCGGGGCGACGACGCCTTAGCCCCTCGAGCAATGCCGGGGGAGCTGCGGTAATCAGAACTGTTGCATTCGCAGACATAGCTTGGCGCTCTTGGCGGACTGTAATTCTCGACAAGCATGACGCAGCTACATGACGGATTCGTGACGGCAGGCTGACCTCACGGAAAACCGCCGCGCGCACTGCTGAGTGTCATATTACTGTCAGAAAAAAGCCCGTGAATCTGCGCCTTTTCGGGCATAAGCTGGAATCTGGAAACAAGGATCGCCGGTTATGAAGTTTCATCTTGCTGCAATGCTTGGGGTGCTCTTGCTGACCAGCCCGGCCAATGCTGAACGCCTGAAATTCGACCACCGTCTGTCACCGCCCCTTAAGGCGGTGTTTGATGCCAATGATCCGGACATGATCGCGTTTAATGATACCAATCCGCGATACGTTACCGACCTGATCGCAATCGAAGGAGCGTCCGCCAAGGATTGGATCCAGGCCCTGCTGATCGTAGCCCGCACGCCCGACAAGAAAGTCCGCACTGTTGCGGAATGGGTCGCGGAGCTGCAAGCGGAGGGGCAGCGTCTTTGCCCAAGCACCTTCCGGACCTTGGCTTCGGACGAAAGCTCAGCCACGTTTGAGCGTCAATCCACTGGATGCCGGGCGGGCTACCCGCCCGTGGCAATCTATCGGATCGTGGCCGGCAAGCGTTCACTGTTTTTGCTTGGCTTCATGGACAAAGGCGAACTCACCGAGCAAGAACGGCGGGAGTGGCAGGCGGTCCTGGCCTCGGCCACCATTGATTGACAAAACCCCGGGTCTGACAGCGTCGTCATCTTCCTGTCGTATTAGCGTCAGGCAGAATACGCGGAAGCGACACATCCAGATCCTAGTGGCGGCCTTGAGGTCGACAGGGGGTCGATTCGCATACCTGCAACACCCCTGGGTTCGGCGTCACAAAGATTGCTGAAATACACTCTCAGGGAAGAAACCCAATGAACCGCTTCAACGCACGTTCGACTGCATCGATCCTTGCCCTCGCGACCGCGCTGGGCCTTGCTGGTACGGCCCATGCTGCCGTCACCGTGACTGCCGATGCCGTCTTCGTCGATGCGCCTGCTTCTGAAGGTGGCGCTGATGAGCAGCAGGATGCTGCCGCCGCTCCCGCCGCCACCGCGCAGAACGATGGCCTTACCGACATCGTCGTGACCGCAACCAAGCGCGAAACCAACCTCCAGCGCACGCCGATTTCAATCTCGGTGATGGGATCGGAAACGATCCGCGAACGCAAGGTCCAGAGCCTGCTCGATCTCGCTGATGGTGGGGTTCCCAGCTTGCGCGTAGCTCCGTTTGAATCGCGCCAGTCGGCTCTGACAGTCGGCATCCGCGGGATCGTGCCGCTTGATGCCAACCAGCCCGCCCGTGAACAGGGTGTCGGCATCTATATCGATGGCGTCTACCTGGGGCGCCAGCACGGTCTCAACACCGGCCTGTTTGATGTTGAGCGCGTCGAAGTGCTCAAGGGGCCGCAGGGCACTCTGTTCGGCCGCAATACCGAAGGCGGTGCGGTCTCGATCGTGTCAAAGGCGCCAACTGGCGAATGGGGCGGTCGGATCGACGGCAGCCTTGGCAATATCGGCAGCTATAATGCCGGTTTGCACCTGAACCTTCCGGAAGTTGCAGGCTTCTCAATCAAGCTTGATGGCGTGATTGCTCATCAGGATGCCGTGACGGCAAACCCGTTGGCTGATCAAGCCGGCTGGGGGCAGTTCCATCGCAAGGGGCTCCGCGCCGCAGTGCGCTGGCAGCCGGTTGATGGGATCACCAACGATTTCTCCTTCGATACCGCACATGATGAGAACTCGCCGTTCTACAGCCAGCTGTTGAACTACAATCCGAATAACTGTCAGAGCGGCGGCACCAACGCTGCCCCGCTGCCAATTCCGGCGGGCAGCACCTGTGTTACTCCGGGTACTGATTTCATCGGGACTCAGGGCACGATCAAGCCGCTTACGCCGGGTGTTGTCGTCAATGGCACCACGCTGATGCGCGTGGCCGATATCGGCGTTCCCCAGAAGGTTACCGTGGACAAGACCTTCGGCTACACGAACGTCTTCAAGTGGAAGATTGCCCCCGAAATCGAACTGCGTTCGATCACCGCCTGGCGCGGGGTCGAAGTTGAGCAGAACGATAACGCCGGTGGTCTGCACCGCGTCCCGGTGGTCAACCTGACTGCGTCCTGCGCCGGTGCCAACTGCGCTTTCAGCCGCTACAGCCGGGCCGACCTTAATCAACGCCAGTTCAGCCAGGAAATCCAGGCTGTTGGTTCGATCGGATCGGTCGATTACGTGGCGGGCTTCTATTATTTTAACGAGCGCGTCAGCGACGATGCTGCGACGCCGAACTCGATGGGCGCCACCGCTGTAGTCACAAACGGGGTCGTAACCGGTGCGACCTTTGCCCCGATCCCGTTCTGCACTGGCGCAGCCGTGCCCAGCCTTGGCGCTGCTGTGCAGGGTTGTTCGATCGACCGTGCATCCAGCGTCCGCTCCAAGAGCTATGCGGCCTACGGCCAGGCCACCTGGAACGCGAGTGAGCAGCTCCACCTCACCGTCGGTGGGCGCTATACCAAAGACAAGAAGCAGGGCGAGCTGCTGTGGTCGCGCGGCGTTAACTACGCTGCGAACCCGACGGTTGCCGCGACGAACGGTTATACCCCGCTCGACAAGGAATGGAGCCGCTTCAACCCGATGGCAACGCTTGCCTATGACTTCAGCAATGCCGTTCATGCCTATGCCAAGTATGCCACCGGTTATCGCGCCGGTGGCGCCAGCTCTCGTACTTCGGACTACCGTGCGTTTAACCCGGAAGACGTGAAGAGCTATGAAGTGGGCCTGAAGGCCGATCTGTTCGATCGCCGTGCGCGCCTCAACTTGGCGGCTTACCTGATGGACCGCAAGGGCAGCCAGGTTGACCTGTCAACCATCCAGCCTACAGCGACTGGCAACTTCAACAACCTGGTTACCTTCAATGCGCCGGGTACGACCAAGATCCGGGGGATCGAGGCGGACCTGACCGTGAAGCCGACCGATCGTCTGAAGTTCGACCTGTCCTATGCTTACACCTACACCGACATTCCGGCGGTTCCGGTCACCTATCGCGAGTTCACTTCGGCCGGTGCGCCGACTGGTCAGTCGACTACGGTGCTTCAGAAGTTCTACATCGTCTACACGCCGCGCAACGCGGCCAGTGCCTCGGTGGATTATGAGCTGCCGTTGGGTGCTGCCGATACCAAGATCAAGTTCCACGTTGATGCCAACTATTCGCAGGCAACGCAGAGCTTCGATCAGTTTGCGGTCAAGGCCGATGAAAGCTTCATCGTGAACGCGCGCCTATCGGTGATTGACATCGATGTGAGCGGCACCAAGCTCAATCTGGGCTTGTGGAGCCGCAACGTGTTTGACAATCAGCTAGTTTATCGCCGCGATCCGTCGAACAGCCTGCCAGCGGTGCAGTCGAACGCTGCGGCCGGCGTGGCCAACATCACCCGGGTTGGCAACAACAACAACATCTTTGGTGACTACGGCAACTTCAACATGCCGCGCACCTTTGGTGTGGACGCCTCGATCAAGTTCTAAATTTCAGGAATCCTCCCTGACTCGCGGGGCGGCGGACTTTGGTCCACCGCCCCGCTTTTTTTAAGCCAGGCCGTTGCAGATCACGTAGCCGCCGATTGCGATGACCAGGGCGGCAAAGCCCAGTTCCATTGCGCGCTTGCGCGCCGCGAGGCGCTTGCCGAGCGGAATGCCGGTTACTGCGCCGATTATCCCGCCGATCACCATCAGGCCGACCAGCGGCCAGTCAACATAACCGGACAGGGCGTAAGACGTTGCCGTGGTCAGGCCGAGCGCGGTGACCACCACGAGCGAGGTGCCAACTGCCACCCGCAGTGGCATCCGCGTTGCAATGACAAGGCCGGGGACAATCAGGAAGCCGCCGCCAATCCCAAAGAATCCGGCAAGCAGGCCAACAGAAAATCCGGTGGGGATCAGGCGTGGCAGCAGCACCGAGGCTGTACTCCGTTCCAGCCGAACGTCGGGGTTGTCTGCGGTTTTACGCGGGCGGAGCATCGAAAGGCCGACGATCACCATCAAGGCTCCGAACAGGACGAGCAGCCGCTGTCCGTCCATCGCCTTGCCTGCCTCGGCACCCAGCGCTGAACCAAACACCCCGGCAAGTGCAAAGGTGAGCGCGCAGGGCCACTTTACATTGCCGCTGCGAGCATGACCGGCAAGGCTGCTGGCCGCATTGAGCGCCACCGCGACAGCTGCCGTGCCGATCGCTGCGTGGGGTGACGGGACGCCGACCACGTAAACCAGCAACGGCACGGCGAGAATCGATCCCCCACCGCCAACCAGGGCCAGCACCAACCCTATTGCCGACCCGGCAGCAATTGCGGCGAGGATTGTCTCAGGGCCCATTGGCTCAGGCCGCCGCGCGGCGGTTCCAGGGCATCAGGGCCAAGACCTTTGCCATGCCGCACCAGCCGCTCACACCGGCAAAGGTGAGGCCAGCACCAACAAAGGCGCTGAGGCCGATCCACGCCTGGTTGACGGTGAAGGACAGGATCACGCCCGTCAGGACGAGCAGGCCGGCAGTGATTTGAACCTGGCGCATGATCTCCAGCGGCGCCTTGGCATCGGTGATCACGGGCAGGCCGGCTTTGCGCCATGCATCGATCCCACCTTCGAGCAGGTATGCTTGGCATGGGCTTGCTGTCGCCAGCTGGGCGGCATTGGCATCGGTGCGCATGCCCGAGCGGCAGTGATAGATGACCGCCGGGGCATCGCCCAGCGCCAACTCATTGCCGAGCGGAATGTTTCGCGATCCTGGGATGCGGCTGCGGGCATGTTCATCGGCCGCGCGGATATCGATCAGGGCTGCGCCCTCGGCAATTCGCGCCTGGGCTTCGGCGGGGGTGATCTTGGTTAGGGTCATGGTTCTAGTCCATCTGGCAATAGAGTTGGTGGAGCGTGACGAGCAGCTGTTCGCAGCGCGGGTCGGCGATGCGGTACCAGGCAACCTGAGCCTCGCGTCGGAAGGCAAGCAGGCCTTCCTCGCGCAGCACAGCAAGGTGCTGTGACAGCGCCGACTGCGACAGGCCAACCGCCTGGGCCAGATCGCCCACGCGCATCTCGCCATGTTCGGCCAACTGGCACAGCACCATCAGCCGGCGCTGATTGCCCATGGCCTTGAGCATGGCTGAAACTTCGGCGGCATTGGCGGCAAAGCGCTCAAGGTCGGTAGTGAGGCTGGACATCGCGGCTCCATATATTAGCTATTGCTAAATAAGAATATGCTAATATATGTCAAGCGCAAAGGAGTCGTCTGATGATCAATTCCCCACATATTCAGGCTTTCTTCGATGAAGCGACCTTCACCGTGACCTATCTGGTCGGCGATCCGGCAACGCAGCAGGCGGCCGTGATTGATCCCGTGCTCGATTTTGATCCTGCTTCCGGCACGGTCTCAACCGCTTCTGCCGAGAGCGTCCTCGCGGCAGCAAATGCGAAGGGCTGGACCATAACCCGCGTGCTTGAAACCCATGCCCATGCCGATCACCTCTCGGCCGCGCCGTTGATCAAGGCCCGAACCGGGGCGCGGATCGGGATCGGTTCCCAGATCGGCGATGTCCAACGAGTCTTCGCTGGAATATTCAACGCACCGGATGTGTCCGGTACCGGGGCAGAGTTCGATGATCTCTTTGCCGATGGCCAGACTTTCTGGATTGGCAAACTGGAAGTCGAAGTGCTCCATACGCCGGGCCATACCCCCGCGTGCATCTCTTACCGGATCGGCGACGCCGTTTTCGTCGGCGATACGCTGTTCATGCCGGACTATGGCACCGCCCGCGCCGACTTTCCCGGCGGCGATGCGGCCGCGCTCTATCGCTCGATCCGCCGGATCCTCTCACTCCCGGCGGAAACACGGTTGTTCATGTGCCATGATTACAAGGCGCCCGGGCGTGCTCATTACGCGTGGGAATCGACCGTTGCCGAGGAGCGGGCCAGAAATGTCCATATCCATGATGGAGTGGAGGAAGCGGATTTTATCAGGATGCGGCAGGATCGCGACAAGGGTCTGGCTGCGCCGCGTCTCTTGCTCCCGTCAGTCCAGGTCAACATTCGCGCAGGGCATTTCCCGCCGGCCGAAGGCAACGCGGTCCACTATCTGAAATTGCCGCTTCAGCTGCCGGAGGGAGCAGACTGGGCTTAGGGATCGATCCCTTCCGGTAGGACCAGTATCTCGAGCCCCTGGTCCGGTTCAAGATATCGCCGGGCCAGCGCGAGGAGGTCTTCCGCAGTAAGCCCGGCAATGATGGCGCGCGACTGGGCGAAGCGATCCAGCTCATCGGACTTTGACTGGGAGCGATTGACCAGCCCCAACCAGCCGGCATTGGTCTTGAGTGCGGCATCAAGATTTTCGAGCAGCGGCGCCCGCGCGCGCTGGACCACGTCGGCGGTGACCGGGGCATTGCGCAGTTCTGTCAGCAGATTGCGGATCGCCGCACGCGTGGCTGCAACTTCCTTCACGTCAACCGAGGCGCGGATATAGAACGTACCGTAACCTGGCCAGGTACGGGGCGTGCTTGCGCCCACGCCGGGGGAATAGGCCTTGCCCAGGGCCTCGCGCAGGGTGTCGGTCAGTTCAACCTGGACCACCCGCTGGAGCAGTTCGAGCGCAATGGCCTGCTTGAGATCTTCACCGTCGCGAGTCGGCCAGTTGTAGGTGAGCAAGGCTTGATCCTTGGCCCCCCTGTGCCGCAGAACGCGCGGAGTGCGATCCTTGGTAAAACTTCGCGCACGCTGTTGGGCATAGGGCAGGAAGGCTGGTTCCCGCGCCGGCAGGGCTCCCAGTGTCTTGCCAACCAATGCAATCGCTTGCGCCTCGTCGAAATCACCGACCAGCGCCAGCTCGATCGCACCCTTGCCGAGGCGGTCAGCCACGGTGTCCTTGAGCTGGGCGAAGGTCAGCTTGCGATAGTCCTCGACCTTGCCGAGCGAGAAGCGCGGGTCCTGATCCGACAAGATGCCACCAAAAGCGGCCGAAAATGCCGAATCCGGTGTCGCGCCGATGGCCGCGAAGAAGTTGTTGATCGTTTGGCGGAAGAGCACTTCGCCCTCGGGCCGGTATCCTGGATCGATCAATTGTGCCGCCAGCACCTGCAGCTGCAATTCGAGGTCGGCCGGGGTGGTTGTGGCCCCGGCGGCGAAGGTCTCCGCACCAGCGCCCATCCCGGTCCCGACTGTCCGTCCGGCCAGCAGGCTGTCGAGCTCGTCGCGCGAATGCTTGCCAAGGCCGCCTTGGCTGAAAACGCCCATCATCTGCGTCGCTAACGGATTTTCACGCGTCGCCAGCATGTTTCCGCCGTCGACCGACAGGCTGACCCAGATCCGATCCTTGGTCAGGTCAGTCCGCTTGAGATTGAGCATGACCCCATTGGCGAAGCGCACCTGGCGGATGCCATAGCGCGGCTCGGTCACGTCGCTGGCGACCTGTCCGGCGGGGCCAAAAGTGGTGTAGGCAAAGGCGCCTGCGGCCTTACTTTCCGGCCTGGTCACCTTGGCCTTGGATGCCGCATCCCAGGCATCGCGCAAGGCCTTGGCGCCCCCTTCGGGTTCGCGCCGCCCCTGAAAACGGATCAGCGGCTGTTCCAGCGGGACCAGTTCGCGCTTGAGTGCAGCGAGCACCGCATCGGGGGTAATCTGCGGAATGAATGCTTCGAGCCGTTCGAGCGAGCGGCTGGGCTTGTCGGGCACGATGTCGTTGGTCACCAGTGCAATCACCGCGCCAAGCAGGGTGCCGTGGCTGCGGGTGCTTTCGCTGGCGGCAGCATTGCGCGCCGCACTGCGTGAATTGGCAATCTGTTCGGCCACTTCGGCCTGGCTGAACCCGAATTCCAGTGCGCGGCGATACTCCTCGGTCGCGGCCAGCAGCCCGCGTTTCCAGCCACCGTCAACCGTCTCTACCGCCAGGTTGGTAGAGCGGCCTTCCTGGAACACATCGCTGGTGCTGACACCTGCACCCCGAAACGGGGGATTTGCTTCGCGCGTGCGGCGCAGCAGGCGGCGATTTAGGATGCCATAGCCAACTTGCCGCAGCAGGTTTTCCCGTCGCTGGGCCAGGCTGTCCGGTTCCTCAAGCCATGGTCCGTGGCGGGTTACGGTTATCCGTTCGGACAGAGCCTGATCAATGAACACGTCCTCGCGCGGTTTGGCCTTGGGGTCGAATGGACCGGCGGGGGGCTGGGGTTCGGCCGGGGCACCTTGCCAGCTCCCAAAGCGGGCCTTGATTACGGCCTCCACGGCTTCGACCGGGAAATCGCCAATGACCAGCAAGGTCGTCTGCGCCGGGACATATTCGCGCCGCCAGAATGCCCGCAGCCGTTCGGCAGTTGCGTTGTTCAGCGTTTCCTCGGTGCCGATTGGCAGGCGCTGGGAATAGCGGGCCTGTGGGTGCAGGAACTGCATCTGGTCTTCGAAATTGCGCAGGGCAAAGGTATTCCGGTCCCGCTTCTCGGCGAGGATAACGCCGCGTTCACGCTCAACCGCTGCCTGGCTGATTGTCAATTCGCTGGCGGTTTCCCGCATCAGCATCAGGGCCGTATCAAGCAGGGCCGGATCGTTGCGTGGCAGGTCGAGTTTGTATTCGGTGCGCTCAAACCCGGTAGAGGCATTGGTATCTGCGCCGAAGGCCAGGCCCAGCCGCTCGAGCAGCTTGACCATCTCACCCTCGGGCACGTTGGTGCTGCCGTTGAAGGCCATATGCTCGACGAAATGGGCAAAGCCGCGCTCGTCATCGGCCTCGTCAAGCGAGCCGGTGCCAACCACCATGCGCACCAGCGCCTGCCCCTTGGGCGTGGCATTGCTGCGGATAACATAGCGCATGCCGTTGTCGAGCTTGCCGAAGCGGTAACCCTCATCGACCGGGACGTCGCTCGCCTCGAACGCCCAGGTGGGCTTGGCGGGTGGCGCGACACTGGCCACCGCGCCCCGCTGCGGTGCGCAGGCGGCGAGTGCGGAGGTTGAAAGAACGAATGCGAACAAAAGCTTGCGTGACGTCATGGGCCAGTTCTTGCCCAGACGCCCGCTGCCTGCAAGCACCAATTGGCGAGCGGTTACTTCCCGCGCAGCTTGCGGTGGGCGGAAAGGTCCAGAACCTCGCTCGGGCCGTTGTCGGTATCGAGCAGGCCAAGCCGCCGGGCTACTTCCTGATAGGCCTCTTCCTCACCGCCCAGGTCGCGGCGGAAGCGATCCTTGTCGAGCTTTTCGCCCGTCACCATGTCCCACAGGCGGCAGCCATCGGGGCTGATCTCGTCGGCCAGGATCACGCGGCTATATTCGCCGTCCCAGATCCGCCCGAATTCAAGCTTGAAGTCGACCAGGCGGATGTTGATCGCGGCGAACATGCCGCACATGAAATCGTTCACCCGGATCGCCATTGATGAAATGTCCTGCATTTCTTCATTGGTGGCCCAGCCGAAGCAGGCGATTTCCTCTTCGGAAACCAGCGGGTCGCCCAGCGCGTCATCCTTGAGGCAGTACTGGATGAGGGTGTGGGGGAGTGGTTCGCCCTCGGGAATGCCAAGGCGCTTGGAGATCGAGCCGGCCGCGACATTGCGGACCAGAACTTCGATCGGGATAATCTCAACCTGCCGCACCAGCTGCTCGCGCATGTTGAGCCGCTTGATGAAATGGGTGGGGATGCCGATGTGGCTCAGCCGCGTGAAGACGTGCTCGCTGATGCGGTTGTTGATCACGCCTTTGCCGTTGATCGTGCCCTTTTTCTGGGCATTGAAGGCTGTGGCATCATCCTTGAAATACTGGATCAGGGTGCCGGGCTCGGGACCTTCGTAAAGGATCTTGGCCTTGCCTTCGTAGATTTGGCGGCGACGGGACATGAGCGGCTTCCCTGCAAGGAAAAATGATAAGCCCCGGCTGGACGAGCCGTAAAAGACTGCTCTGCCGGGGCCCCATTCCTATAGGCAAGCAGAGCCAAAAGGCAAAGCCTTAACCCGCTTCACGCAGCCTCTTTCCACGGCTGCGCCGTATCGCATGCCGGGTTCGGGTGGGCAGCGGGGCAGAGGGGGAACCCGAACCAGCTGGTCTGCTGCCCATAAAAATTGAGCGATGGGTTTGACTGGCTGCTGATAATACGTAAGCTCTCCCTAGACGCCATAAAAGTGGCGCAATGTGGGTAAGCCTCTCCAGCGGGCTACACGCCCGATGACGGAGGCGCCCGTCACGAGGAGGAGAGGTTATGTCAGTGCGCCAGATGCGGATCGGTTCCACGTCATTCATTGCCCTTGCGGTTGCCACCATTTCGGCACCGGCCTTTGCCCAGAACAGCGATGCTGATGATCAGCCAAGCGATGCCAAGGAAATCGTCGTCACCGGTTCACTCATCCGTGGATCGAGCGAAGAGGCGCCCGCACCGGTTGACGTGATCGGCGCCGAAGAGCTCTCCAAGCAGGGCAGCCCCTCGGCGATCGACCTCCTCAAGAACCTGCCCAACTCAAGTGGGATCATCGGCGATGCCAACCAGTTTGATGCGCGCGCCCAGGGCAACGAAGGCGTTGCCTCGGTCAACCTGCGCGGTCTTGGTCCGCAGCGCACCCTGGTGCTGCTGAATGGCAAGCGCATCGTCCAGTCAGGCGGCAGCGGGATCCCGATCGTTGACGTCAACCTGATCCCTTCCGGCGCAATCGGCCGGATCGAGGTGCTGAAGGATGGCGCCGCAGCTACCTATGGCTCGGATGCGATTGCCGGGGTGGTCAACTTCATCACCCGCACCAACCAGGACGGCTTCCGCGCCTCGGCCGATTATCGCTACATTTCGGGTTCAGACGGCGATTATGGCGGGGCAGTCAGCTATGGCCATTCGGGCGATGGCGGGCGGATTTTCGTCTCCGCCGGTTACCAGCGCCGCTCTGAATTGCAGACAGTGGACCGCGACTTCACGATCCAGCCCTATCCCAACAATCCGCAGGGCGGCTGGACCGGGGGTGGCAATCCAGGGAACTTCGATTTCAATGCCACGGTTGGCGGACTAGTCTTTACGACTGATCTGGGCTGCGAGGCCCTGGGTGGCTTCCGCAGCCTGCCCGGATCGAGCACCGACCGCTGCTTCAACCAGTATGGCCTGTTCGGCAACCTGGTTGAGCCGGAAGAACGCTTCCAGCTGTTCCTTGATGCCGAGGTGGATCTTTCCGAAAGCACCAGCCTGCGGATGAATGCGCTGTGGGGGCATTCCGAAACGCGGATCACCACATCGCCCAGCTATCTGCCGACGCTGCCGCCTTCAGCCAATGCTGCGGGCGGCGGGGGCGGGGTGTTCCAGATCCCGACCTATGCCCCGGCGCTGCGTGACTATTGCCGGGTTTATGGCGCAGCAGCAGGCTGCCTCACCGATGCAAGTGGCACGCCGCTGGCACCGGCGCTGGCCTTCCCGGTGCTGTTCCGCCCGGTCCTGCTGGGCGGCAATGCCTTGTTCCCCGGCCGCGGTTCAGCCACTTCGCCGCGCATTTCGGACCAGATGATGGTCACGGCGGAATTGGACACCGCGCTGTCGGAAAAGCTCAACTTCACCACCAGCGTGACCTATAGCCGCTATGACCGTTCGTTTGGCGGCACCGATACCTTCGGTGACCTGTTCCAGAATGCACTGGCGGGCTTTGGCGGCCCGAACTGCGCCTATTCCTCCACGGCATCGCGCGCCGGCCTTTCGGCAACGCAGCTGGCGGCACTGGCGGGGACCAACGGCTGCACCTTCTGGAACCCGTTCTCGACTGCGGTTCAGGGTAACCCGGTAACCGGGCAGACGAACCCCAACTATGCCGGCTCGCGCGGCACCAATGGCCTGTCGACCGCGCCAGGGGCCGGCCTGATCAACGACCTTGGCACGCTTGACTGGATGTTCCAGACGCCCAACACTCAGGCCTTTACGACGCAATTCGTGGCCGATGCGGTGATTTCGGGCCAGACGGGGCTGACCCTGCCGGGTGGCGAGGTGGGCTTCGCGCTGGGCGCGCAGTATCGCCGCAACACCTATAGCCGGCGTTACAACAACATATCGAACCTAGATTTCAACCCTTGCCCTGGCACGCCACTTAACCCGTCGGCGACTTGCACCCCGCAGACCGGTGCCCTTGGCTTCCTGGGGACCAACCGAAATGGCGACAGCAAGGGCGATGTCTATGCGGCCTTTGCTGAATTGCAGCTGCCGGTGACTGATGCGTTCAATGTTCAGTTGTCTGCCCGATACGAAGACTATGGCGGCGCGGTGGGATCGACCTTTGATCCGCAGGCCCGCGCCAAGTTCCAGCTGACTGACTGGCTGGCGATCCGCGGCGGTATTGGCACCACCTTCCGTGGTCCGCCTTCGCAGAGCCTTGCAGGCAACCTGACCTCGCTGCAGATCATCGGCAGCTCGTTCCGGGCGATCGATATCAACGGCAATCCGAACCTCGCACCCGAAAGCGCGACAACTTACAATGGCGGCTTGCTGATCAATACCGGTGGTTTCCGGGCCAGTGTCGATTACTTCAAGTATGACTTCACCGGCCCGATCGAAAGCGAGCCGGTGGCGGGGATCGTGGCGGCTATGTTTGGGGCGAGTGGAACTGCCAATTGCGGCAATCCGGCCTACGCGGCGCTGCAATCACGCTTTACGTTTACTGACCGGCCCCCACTGAGTGGTCCGTTCGGTTTGTTAGTGCATGATCGCCTCCTGCGCCATGGCTGGCCGTAGGTGGAGCGAAGCGGAACCGGAGGGCAGCCATGGCGATGGCGCTGTTTCTG